>NZ_JBHUON010000021.1:0-78024 GCF_042686155.1 Mucilaginibacter antarcticus
TGAAAACACTTTTACAGCTCTCGCTGCTATCGTTCGCCAGCTAATTGCATGGTCACTTTGCCACGGAATCAGGTGGTCAACATCCCCGGAATATCAAATAAAGAGCCCTGATTGTATTGTTGTAGTCGGTAACTAATAATGCCGTGATTTGATAGAGTATTACCATCTGCGTAGATGCAATTCTCTGTAAAAACCGTAACAAATACGTAACGTAGCAAAATTTTTAAGTTTCAAAAATAGTCCGTAAATTGCTTCTGTAAGTCAGAAAAGCACATTTTGCCCCAAAATAGGGCGGTTAGGCTAGAAGAATCATAATCTTTTACTTCAGCTGTTTTTTTCAAGATATGTAAAAGCGTCGTCATAATTTTCATTTCATGTTTCTGTATAATATAGTGGTATAAGTGACTATTTCGCCAAAATGGTATACTCTTTCCGCATTAAACCAAAGAAAGCTGCCGAATTAAAATGATTAATAACACATAGATATTTTTCGGAGAATATAATTCAACCTTTCGCCTGTGATACTTTGATAAATCCTTCAACTAATGAGGGTTCAATTCAAAACGGCGTAGATATTTTGAAAGGTACTTAGTCCTCAAATAGAGAGGCTAAACGTTTCAAGTCATCTAAAAATTGGTTCGTGGGCTCAAACGTTTGGAGTACAAAGCCCCGATAGAAATATCGGGGCTTTGTTGTTTAATGGGCCGTGGTCCATTAAACTTTTCGAGTTGGTTAGATAACACTAAAGTATAATTGGTTTGCGTTACCGCTTAAGTAGTTGACAAAATGAAGTTAGGTGTTTATAGGTTTGATAGCTGTAAGTGGTATGAGCTTTTACAGTAGTAGGCTTATAACCTGCTGCTTATGGTTTCTAAACTCTCTTTAATTCGCAATAAATATTTTTGTCGGTAGTAAATATTTGCTACATCGTTAAGTCGGCTTTCTTTGGCGGTATCGTCTAATTGCTCGTAATCGCTGGTCAGGCCGTTAAGCTCTTCGTTGATATCGCCCTCAACTGCTAGCACTTCTGCGGTTATATGTGCCAAATCTCCGGCGCTATCAACCTCCATAATACGCTCATTGATGTCCATCATCTCCATTAAAAAATCTGCAGGCAATTGCGGTTTTGCACCGTCTGCTACCAGATCATGCAGTCGTAAAATGTATTCAAGTCGCTTTTGCGGCACAGAAAGCGTTTGATAGGCTTTATTATTCAGGGTAGAAAGTTCAAGTATTTCCTGTTGCTTTTCCTCACTCTCATTAGCATAAAAATCGGGATGGTATTGTTTACTTAGTTCGTAAAATTTCTTTTTAAGCAAGGCACCATCAGGATTAAATGATTGCGGAATAGCGTAAAAATCGAAGTAGTTGATCATCATACAAAGGTAACAGCAATTTCATTAATAGGTTGCCATAGCCCCGCAATGATGTGAAAAAAAGTGATTCACTTTTAGTGATTCACTCAAAAACCTTTCGAAAAGTCTAATGAAATATAAGTTATTTAAATACACATTTTTAACGCTTCTAACTTAAAGTAACACTGCTGATAACGGGTGATTCGCCAAAAAATGTAAAACATTAATTTACAGCAGTTTAATCAAAAATAGTGATTCATGTGATTCATATTTTAAAACGAATCACCCCAGCAACAAAAAAGCCTCAAGACTTTTGTCTTAAGGCTTCAATAAAGTGACCTGGGAGAGGATCGAACTCTCGACCCACTGATTAAGAGTCAGTTGCTCTACCGGCTGAGCTACCAAGTCGTTTTAAGTGGAAGTCAAATATACTGCAATATATCAAATTGGCAACTCGTCAATACAATCTGATTTTAATATATTTACCCCACGCCAAGATTACCTTTATGAAAATAACCCGTCAAATATGCATATGGACATTAGCAGCCTGTTTGCTGCCTGTAATGCTTAAAGCACAAAACGCCAGCTTTAATAACTTTAACGCCAAAGGCGAGCAGGTCACCAAATTTAGCAAACTTGGCGACGCCGTTGACGCACACGACGGTGAGGTAGCCTACTTTAACGGCACTTACTATCTATACGGTACCAGCTATGGCTGCGGTTTTGAGTGGGGGCATAAAGACGCACCGTTTTGCGGTTTTAAAGTGTACTCATCCAAAAATATGGTAACCTGGACAGACCGTGGGGCGCTGTTTAATGCCAGCACCGCGGTATGGCAAACCCGTTGCAATGGCAACACGTACGGCTGCTTTAGGCCACACGTTATATACAACGCCAAAACAAGGTTGTATGTACTCTGGATAAACGTTTACGATAATAGGGTAGGCTACCGCGTATTTACCAGCAAGACGCCCGTAGGGCCTTTCATTGAAAAAGCCGAACCCAAGTTATCACTGAATACAGAAATGCCCGTGGCCGGCCTTAATAACGGCGACCATGATACTTTTGTTGACGATGACGGAACGGCTTACCTGGCCTTTACAGACTGGCGGGCGGGCGGCGCGATAGCTATCGAGCAACTAAGCGATGACTACCTTACCGGTACCGGCAAAATAGTAAAGGCAGTTACTGTAACCAAAACAGAAGCGCCGGCGTTGTTTAAGCGTAAAGGTGTTTACTATGTCGTATACTCGGACCCCAACTGCGGTTACTGCTCCGGTACAGGCTCGTCTTACAAAACCGCTAAATCACCGTTGGGCCCATGGTCTGAAGGAATCAGGATCAGTGATAACTCTTGCGGCGGGCAGCCGTCATTCGTGTCAACTATTAAATTAAAAGGTGGGGATGTATTTCTGTATGGCAGCGACCTTTGGAACAATGCTGCCAAAAATGAATCGCTGGCTAATTACTACTGGGCGCCCTTAACCTTTGCCGCTGATGGTTCTATCAACCCAATTGAATGTCAAAACACAGTGGCTGTGCCCAACACACCGGGTAAAAAAGAGAACCATAACTATGCACCGGGTTGCGACATAAACAATGGGCTAAAGCGTACGCAAACTTTCATAGCAAATAAATCAGGGATATTGAGCGCCGTTAGCGTTTCGATGTTTAAAGCAGCTTATCCGGATGCCGACTTACACCTTGAAATAGCCGACGCTGCAAATGAAAAGATTTTAGCCACAATTACGCTTGCGTCCGGCAAATTGAGCTGGTCGCCGGGTAATGTTGCGGTAAATACAAAAGTGCGGGTTGTCGCAGGTAAAAAGTATACCATTAGCCTAACTTCGGCGGCAAAAAAAGGGTGCTACGGGCTAGAATATGACAGGGCTACCAAGGGAACGGATTCGCCTAAGTTCATTTATAACACTACCATAACAGCAGTTAGGAAATAAAACGGTATTAATATTCTACCAACACATTAAAGCCAACGCCAATGCGTTCCAGGTTGCCCCAACCGCTTTGACTAGCACCACGGGTGATGATAGGGCTACGTCGGAATTCGCTTGCTGAAAGCTGAATTTCATTACCTACCATGCTCTGAACGCTTTCAAGGCTTACAAAAAAATCGCCTCCAACCATAATCTTGTAAGGTTCAATATCAATAATAATTGCTTTATCGCCTTTAAACACGGTGACGAAAATGTTTGTGGATAGAAGGTTTTTGTCAGGCATGCCGGCTTTAACATTGTAAACGTTAAAACGTAGTTTAACCGAGTCATTCTGCATCTTGTTTACAATACTGGCATTAAAGCGCTTTAACCGGGCCGGAGATTTTTTAATCTTGATGACCGCCCCAATTTCATGCCCTAATAGATGTTCCTGAAAACCTGCCGATAAGCTCTGCGATGTTGTGGTGTTACCCAACACAACGCCCGTTTGTTTGTGGCTTGTTATTTTAACCTCCTTTAAGCTTAATACATCAGGGATTAATGCTATTGTTAGCAGATTAGGGTTCCTCACTACATCAGCCACCAAAAACGATCGCGGTCGGTAGCCAAGCATGGATACCCTTAAAGAATCTGCATGAAATCTATCAAGGGTTAAGCTAAAGGCACCGCCGTCATTAGTAACCGTGCCTGAATTTTTTCCCACTATGCCAACATTTACAAAGGGTAAGGCCTGGTTAGTTTTAGCATCTATAACAGTGCCTGTCACTAATTGGGCGTAAGTAGCGGTGCTACACATTACCGCAATAATGGCAGGCATTAGTTTATTCATTAGATATTATTTCTTAGCGTAAAGCTCATCCCGTAATTTCTGCACAGCATCGCTATTGATATATTCGTCATACGTCATTAGCTTATCTATAATACCACCGGGAGTTAACTCAATTACACGTGTAGCAACAGTTTCCACCAACTCATGATCTCGCGAAGTGAATAGGACAGTGCCTCTAAAATCTTTCATACCGTTGTTTAAAGCCGTAATCGACTCCAAATCTAAGTGATTTGTAGGCTCATCAAACATCAACAAGTTGGCCGATTGCAACATCATACGGCTAAACATGCAACGCATTTTTTCGCCACCAGATAGTACCGAGCTTTTCTTCAAAACTTCTTCGCCCGAGAATAACATGCGGCCTAAAAAGCCACGGATAAACTGGTCATCTTTTTCTCCCGGCGAATACTCGCGCAGCCAATCGATAAGGTTATCATTCTTGCCTTTAAAGTATTCCGTATTATCCATAGGGATATCCGCCAAATTGATGGTTACGCCCCATTTAAATTCGCCTTTAAAGTCGGTATCTCTACCTGTGAGTATGTTATAAAAAGCAGTGGTTGCTAAACTATTGTTTGACAGTACAGCAATTTTATCGCCCTTGTTAATCATCAGGCGAATATCTTTAAACAAAGTTTCGCCATTAAGGCTTTTACTTAGACCTTCAATTTGCAAAATTTGGTCGCCAGCCTCGCGTCCCAGGTTATTAAATATGATGCCTGGATATTTACGGTTAGACGGTTGTATTTCGTCTAGATTGATCTTATCCAAAGCTTTTTTACGACTGGTTGCTTGTTTTGATTTCGACGCGTTGGCGCTAAACCTGCGGATAAACTCTTGTAACTCTTTAATCCGGTCCTCTGTCTTTTTATTTTGATCAGACCGTTGTTTTAAAGCCAACTGGCTAGACTCATACCAGAATGTGTAGTTACCTGTGTAAATAGACATTTTAGCAAAGTCAATATCTACCACGTGGGTACATACCGTATCTAAAAAGTGCCTATCGTGCGATACCACTAATACAATAGCTTCATATCCGGCTAAAAAATCTTCTAACCAGGTTACGGTTTTAAGATCCAAATCGTTAGTCGGCTCATCCAGTAGCAAAATTTCAGGGCTGCCAAATAAAGCCTGCGCCAATAACACACGTACCTTTTGTGTGTTATCAAGGTCTTTTACAAGCTGATAGTGAAATTCTTCTTTAATGCCCAAATTGCTCAACATCGTAGCGGCGTTGCTTTCGCCGTTCCAACCATCCATCTCGGCAAAAAGGTTTTCCAGCTCGCCGGCGCGTTCGCCATCAGCATCAGTAAAATCTTCTTTAAGATAAATAGCGTCTTTTTCCTTCATAACGGCATACATCTCCTTATGACCCATCATTACAGTTTCCAGAACGGTAAATTCGTCAAAGGCGTAGTGATTTTGGCTTAACACCGCCATACGCAAGCCGGGAGTGAAGCTTACCTGACCACTGGTAGGGTCAATTTCGCCTGAAAGGATTTTAAGGAACGTTGATTTACCCGCACCGTTGGCACCAATAATGCCATAACAGTTGCCTGGAGTAAATTTTAAGTTAACGTCTTCAAAAAGGGTACGCTTACCATAGCGTAGAGATAGATTGGATACCGAGATCATACTGCACCTGTAATTTGGCGCAAAGGTAATGTTTTTTGAGAGATTAGAGACTGGTTAATATAGATTAGTTAATTAACTTAACACGGCCGCCAAGCGCTCAACCTCATGATTTGCGAGTTTTTGCAATGGGGTTGATGCCATCATTTTCATCATCATGTTCAGTTCCGCATCAATAGTGAAAGTAACCTCTGTGCCTGCGTCTGCTGATCGCAAATCCCATAATAGTTTTACCGGGAAAGGTGGGTTACCGGTAGCTACAATTTTTACCGCGCTGTTTTCAATACGCTCAACTATCTGTAGTGATAGTTGAACCATATTTTGAATACCAAAACCAGCCTCGTTATAAGTCGAGGTCCAGTTTTGTATGTTATCAGGCATTAATTGCTTGTGATTATTAAAATCACTTAAAAACGCATAAATATCAGTTATCGTACGGTTGATGGTGGTCTTGCCTTGAAAAGTTGCCATATTATTAAGCTGTTTCTGTACCCCAGGTCGACGGGCTTTCGCGCCATTCTCTTAACACGTCAACATCTTTACGGGTAATGTATTGATGATCTTCGGCATAACGCAATAATGCAGTGTAGTTAGACAGTGTAATAAATGGACAATTTGCCGCCTTAAAATTCTCTGTAGCAATATCAAATCCATAGCTAAATATAGCGGCCAGGCCGGCAACATCATAACCAGCCTCGCGCAAAGCAGACACTGCTTGTAAGCTACTCATGCCGGTTGATATCAAATCTTCAATAACAACTACACGCTGGCCGGTAAGTATGTCACCTTCAATCATATTGCCGCGCCCGTGTTCTTTCGGTTTAGCACGCACGTAAATAAATGGCAAGCCAAGTTCCTGTGCTACCAAAGCTCCCTGTGGGATACCGGCAGTTGCAACACCAGCAATACAACCTACAGATCCAAATTTTTCTTGTATGGCTTTAGTAAGTTGCTGTCTGATGTATGTTCTTATAGCAGGATGCGATAGCGTTATGCGGTTGTCGCAATAAATTGGCGATTTCCAGCCTGACGCCCATGTAAAAGGATTATTAGGTTGCAATTTAATTGCTTTAATTTGCAACAGAAATTCCGCTACCTGTTGTTCGGTTTCAGTAGTATTAAACATGGCCCAAAAATACAGAATTTATATTAACCAAAAAGTTATCTTATTAACAGAATCAGAGCCTGAGAACCTTGACCAATACCAAAAGATTGATAGTCAAGACTTTGATTTATCAATAATTTATAACAGGGTGTTGGCACATAAAAGCGATCTTTTTTATGTACTGTGCTTAAATGCCAAAGCTTTCTTAAAGAATATTAAGAAAGACGTGGGCGTCATTGAGGCTGCAGGCGGCTTAGTAAGCAACGAATATGGCGAACTGCTATTTATTCACCGCAACGATAAATGGGACCTCCCGAAAGGTAAGATTGAAAAGGGCGAAACACCAAAAGAAGCATCTGTACGTGAGGTAGAGGAGGAGTGCAATATTGAAGTTGCTAAGCGCGACAAAAAAATATGTAAAACCTATCATACTTATATTTACAAAGAGCAGGTAGTGTTAAAAAAGACGCATTGGTATGATATGAGCGCCAAAGGGCAAAATAAACTGAAGCCACAAACTGAGGAGGGTATTACTGATGTAAGATGGTTTAAGCCAAACGATATCGGCTCCATATTAACCAATACTTTCCCCTCAATTTTAGATGTTTTAGAGAAGAAGGATTTAATTACAGGAAGGCCAAAGCTTCTTTCGGAATAAATTGAGATATATCGCCATTGTAACGCAAAATTTCGCGTACTACGGTTGAGCTAATGGACGAATAGCCGGGCTTGCTCACAATAAATATACTCTCAATATCAGGCGCAAGCGAATGATTCATTTGGGCGATTCCTTTTTCGTACTCAAAATCAGATACTGTGCGGATACCCCGTATCATGTAATTAGCGCCAATGCTTTTACAAAAGTTTACAGTTAAGCCATCGTATGCCACTATGTGGATTTTAGGCTCGGTTTCAAAAACCGCGCGTAACATTTGCTCCCGCTTTTCAACACTTAAAAAACCAGCCTTGGTGCTGTTTGTCCCAATACCTATATAAACCTTATCAAACAGACCAACAGATCTTTTTACGATATCAACGTGGGCTTTAGTAACCGGGTCAAATGATCCGGGGAAAAGGGCTATTTTCATTGTGTGCCTTATTTATAGATAAAGATAACTTACTGCTAGTAAATGATATATTAATTTGACGTTTTTTGTATAAAATTATAATTATCGCCCGGCACTTTGCCATCAGGGGTCGAGTTATAAGCTTTGTACAATATAAATGGATTATTCTGCAAAATTCCGGGAAACACCTTACCTATAATGGCTTGTAAAGCCCGGTTTTCTGCTTTTAAGGCCTCAGCATCAGTAAGTTTAATAGTGCTGCGATACTTTATCATTGGATACACGCCTTGTTGCCCCTTATCTGCAACAAACTCCGGCGTTATAGAAAATATCTGCGGGATCGTTTTAATATCCCTTATCGGATATGGAAAATTATATATCTTATTAGCATCCTCCATCACCTTTGCATAAAAGTTTTTTAGCGTATCTTCATTTCTATACTTGAAGAAATCGCCGGCTGGGTTAGCCAACTGCGATGTTAATACCAACATGTTAGCGGCGTCAAGCAAATCGCCGCCGTCATAATACTTTTGCGCCAACTTATAAAAAGCCTGCGAGTTTTTACCGTCAATAGTATACTCGCCAATTTGCAAAATATTTATCTTCCAATCGTTGCCATATTTGCCATACACCACCAAAATCAAGCAATTTATAGGTAAATTTTGCGACACCAGAACAGAAGTGTACATCTCTTCGTTCATCGCTCTGTAGGTCACCATATAATCATCATCGCTTCCCTTTTGAGTTAAAAGCGTGTCAGGATCTTTTTTAACATGATGTTTGGTATAGTATTCGTCCTTTACGTCAAAGGCCTTAGCGTTGAAAGATTTTCCGGTCGAGTTTACCAAAGTATCAATTTTACCACCAGCTTTTTGTAACAGCGTAGGCGACAACATAGATCTTACTGTATTGACATCACTTGCCATAATAGCATTAAAAAGCTTGTCATTTAAAGGCGACACTTGCTTTTTAATCTCGGCATCTATATCATCGTTAGTCCAAGTATTAGCTGCTTTATTACCGTTGCCGCAGCCTTGTATAGCAATACCTATAATAATGACCAAAACGCTTAAAAGGAAACTCTTTTTCATAAGTATAATTGATTCGCTGGATGAATGGCTTTACTAATTATTAATTTTTAAAAAATGAAAATGACGAATGCCCGTATTGGCGGTACTCCGTAAAAGCCGGGTGATTAGTAAGATTTTGCATCGACTGATGTTCAACAATTAACAAACCACCTGGTAATAATAAATTTCGTTCAAAAATGATCTTAGGTATTTCTGGAATTTGATTCATGTCATATGGCGGATCAGCAAATATCAAATCGTACTGGTCTGTCTCTAGCTGCAGATATTTAAAAATATCTGCTTTAAAGGTTTTTATCTGACTTAAGCCGTGCTGTCGCGATGTATCCTTAACATAATTAATGCATTGCATACTTCGGTCAACCCCAATTACTTGTTGTGCTCCGCGTGAGGCAAACTCGTAGGTAATATTGCCTGTACCACAAAACAAGTCGAGCACTTTAATGCCGTCAAGCTCAATTTGATTTTGCAGGATATTAAAAAGCGCTTCTTTAGCAAGGTCTGTAGTAGGGCGGACGGGAAGGTTTTTAGGCGGATTAAGCCTTAAACCTTTTAAAGTACCTCCAATGATCCGCATAGCGATAATGCTGCAAGCGTTAAAATTTGTGTAGCATTTATTTGCTCAGGCACATCTAACAGCGGCGGGTTAAAAAATGTAACATGCTGATAAAAGTCAGCAAGCCTGCTGCTGTATTTGTCTTCGGGCTTAATACTGCCGCTTAATTTTAAATGGGTGTTTTGAGGCAACAGGCCTAATTCTTCGACAACAAAAGAAGCATAGTACGCTAAATCCTCTTCGTTTTTGTAATCGAAGTTATTGTAGTAACGGATGCTGCCGTTCTTAAAATTTAAGAATTCGGCTTTGCCGTTTTCTGCATGCAGGTAAATATCCTGGCTGCCCGGATTGTTTTGCGCGGCGGCAGTGATCCAGCCTTTGTAGCTGTAAACTGCATTGTTCAGATCAAAACGCTGCACGGCAGATAATATCTTTTCGTCAACCTTGTATATAATGTAGTTTTTATCGTCTAATGACTGCGCTAATACACGGTCCTCTTGTTTTACATCAAGTAGCCGCGCGTAATTGGCAATTTGGTTTTTAGCAAAGAGAGGTGTGGGGATAAGCGTGAAACTATCAGTTGGCAAACCAACAACTACCTTTTTATAGGTAGCGTTTAGCTCTTCCGCTAACTCTTGCGGGTTACTCAGCTCAGCCAAATTGCAGTTAGTATCCCAAGCTATGAGCTGCTTTTTGTATGTTATGGCGTACGAAAAATAGCCACCGCTGAGTTGGATCAGCAAGGTGTAGTAGTAAGCTTGGTTAATGTTAAATGAAGGGTCGCGGAAGGTGTAAATTTGTTCGCTCATGCTATAACAAAAGTATTATTTTTTTGATTACTTAAGTTAGTTATCCGCATTTTTGCAATGTGTCCGCAAACAATCAGATCCGACAAGCATTTCCGCACCAACCAACCGAGCAGCAACAGCAGCTGTTTGGTATGCTAGATCAGTTTTTATTAAGCGATGGAGGCGAGGAATGTTTTATCCTAAAGGGGTATGCCGGCACGGGTAAAACCACCATTGTGGGCGCACTGGTAAAAGCTTTAAGCAGCTATAATTACAAGTCGGTACTGCTGGCGCCTACCGGCAGGGCAGCTAAGGTTATCACAGCCTATTCGGGCCGCAAGGCGTTTACCATTCACAAACGTATTTACCGAAAAAAAACAGCTTTAAATGTCGATGATTCTTTTTCGTTAGCTGATAATATGGCCACAAACACCATTTTTATCGTTGACGAAGCCTCTATGATATCAGACCAGCTAAGCGGCAATAACCGCGACACGCTGCTCTTCGACCTGATAAAATATGTTTACAACGACAAAAACTGCAAACTGCTATTGGTAGGCGATACCGCTCAGCTGCCACCGGTAGGGTCGGCTGATAGCCCTGCGCTTAAGGAGCTTTTAATAAAGGCCGACTATGGGCTTACAGTTTTTAGCTATGAGCTAACGGATGTTTTGCGTCAGCAAAAAGACTCGGGCATATTATTCAATGCAACCCGTATCCGCGAGATCATTCGCCAGGAAATGGAAATCATTCCACAAATAATAACCAAGGGCTACAAGGATGTTTTTAGGATGACCGGGCAGCGTTTAGAGGAGGGACTGGAATATGCTTACAATAAGTATGGCAACGAAAATGCACTGGTGATATGTCGTTCAAACAAAAATGCCAACTTATATAACCAACAGATACGCAACCGCTTGCTTTGGCGCGAGGAAGAACTAACCGGCGGCGACCAGATAATGATCGTAAAAAATAATTATTTCTGGATGCAAGCTGAGCAGGAACAAAGCACTGCTTTTATTGCCAACGGTGACATTGCCAAAATACGAAAAGTGCGAAAGATAGAAGAGATGTACGGCTTTAAGTTTGCCGATGTACAGATTGAATTTATTGATTATGCGGAGGACCCGGTACTGGATTGCAAAATTCTAATGAACACGCTCTACACCGACGCACCTGCTTTAACGCAAGACGATCAGAAGCGGCTTTATATCGAGGCAATGAAAGATTACGATCACATCCCCAACCGTCGCGCCAAACACAATGAGCTAAAGCTTAACCCATATTATAACGCGCTGCAAATTAAGTTTGCTTACGCCATTACGTGTCATAAAGCACAAGGCGGCCAATGGGACGCGGTGTTTGTTGATCAGGGTTACCTGACGGATGATATGGTGAACATGGATTTTCTGCGCTGGTTTTATACGGCCTGTACCCGCGCAACAAAGGAGCTGTTCCTGGTGAATTTTAATGATAAGTTTTACGGGGAGCCGGCAGATGATTCGCTTTAATGGCTGACAGGCAGCTGTATCAGAAACGTAGTACCCTTACCTTCAATACTGCTAACGCTGATTTTACCTTTGTGGCTCTCAATGATCTGCTTGACAATACTTAAACCCAAACCGGTGGATTTTTCGCCTTTTAAACCGGTGCGACCGGCTTTGCTAAAGCGCTCAAATATATGTGGAATCATATCCTGGGGGATACCTAGGCCATGATCTTTTACTTCTATACTAATGGTGTTATCTTTTAAATTAAGGTGCAATTCAACCTTATCCGTTTCTTTTGAGAACTTTAGCGCGTTGCTAATTAGGTTGTCCAACACACGGGTAAATTTTTCTTTGCTTAGCTGCGCGTGCAACGGATTAACAGCGCTTACCAGTATGATCGCAATAGAGTTTTGTATCTTCCAAGCGTCAATAATACCCTTCAGATATTGGTTAAGCTCTACCTTTTGAGTTTCAATTACGTTAATGTTTTCGTTTTTAGCGGCCTCAAGCAAATCATCCAATATCCCACGGGCCTTACTGCATGACTCTTTGATCATGTTGACGTTATCCTGAGTATCTTCGTCAAGTTCGTCGAGCTCCATCATCATGGCAATAGATTCGACAGCGCCAATAGGGTTGCGTAAGTCGTGCGCTACCATACCAAGCACTTGGTTTTTAAATTCGCCGGCTTTCTCAATCTCAATATTTTTACCACGAATCTCTAATATCTGTTGATAGTAGCTCGCTTTATAGGAGAAAAAATAACGCGATATTAGGTAAAAGCCAGATAACAATACGACCGATATTAGCTGGTCATACAACATGCTTGTAGCATCGGCGTGTGCGTAAAATAGCAACGCAGAGTATGCCAACTCCGTTACTATTAACAATGCGATAATTTCGTCGTACTCAAATACACACATTACACTGATCACAATAAGCGCAATTAGGTATACGGTTAATGAGTTGCGCGGGTCGCCGGTTGATATAGAGGCTGAATACATACCGCACAAGATGATGTATAATGCGAAAGCAAACACAAACAGGATCATCCCCGGACTGGCCTTCTTCGTATCATTTATCTTTTTGATGAAAATGTGAGTGCCCAGGTAAAATAACGGCGTTAATACCAAATTTATCCAATTGGCGAGATCAAACTCCGGGAAGTTTTGGGCTTTAGTAATGTTTACCGGGAGGGCAAGTACAAAAATCCTGAGTGTAAAATTGATGATGAAAAATATAAGCGTGCAGTTGCGTATAGACATCAAATTTTGCAACGTATAATAGTTGCGAAAAGCGATACGATACTTTTTGCTTAAACTTTTAAAAAAATGGGTTTCCACGCGTTATTAATAGGGTCGGCCAAAAATATCAAAAATACTGAATTGATTTATGCTCCATGTCATTTTTTAATGAGTTATTGCTCAGTTGTAAAAAAGATAATTGACTGTAATTTAGACGGATCAACTAAGGTCGCACGCCAAAAAGGCACTGCCATTGATTTTAGAATGACATTATTTCATAAAATAACTACTGGCAAGTATTTTGACCGAACAGAAACATGAACTTTAACAATTTTACCATCAAAGCCCAGGAAGCCGTCCAAAAGGCTTCAGAAATTACAACCGGTAATCAGCAACAGGCTATAGAGACGGCCCACCTGTTAAAAGGTTTATTACTGGTTGATGAGAATGTTATCTCTTATCTGTTAAAAAAATTAAACGTAAACATTAATCGCCTTAATACTATCTTAGACGAACAGATTGCATCGTTCCCCAAAGTTAGCGGGAGCAACGCTTACCTATCATCATATGCCAACTCGGCTTTGCAAAAAGCAACAGGTTATTTAAAGGAGTTTAAGGATGAGTTTGTCTCCGTGGAACATATATTGTTAGGTATTTTAAGCGTTAGCGACAAAACCAGCGCTGCACTTAAGGACTTTGGCGTAAACGAAAAGGATCTTAAAAAAGCGATCACAAGTTTGCGCGGTGATAACAAAGTTACCGATCAAAATGCCGAAGCTACTTACAACGCGCTAAACAAATATGCCCGAAACTTGAATGAGTATGCCGAATCTGGCAAGCTCGACCCGGTTATTGGCCGCGATGACGAAATCCGTCGTACTATACAAATCTTGTCTCGCCGTACAAAAAACAACCCCATATTAGTTGGTGAGCCAGGCGTAGGTAAAACTGCCATTGCCGAAGGCATCGCTTTTAGGATTATAAAAGGTGATGTGCCCGAAAGCCTAAAGACTAAAACTGTCTTTTCGTTAGATATGGGCGCCCTTATTGCCGGCGCTAAGTACAAAGGAGAGTTTGAAGAACGTTTGAAAGCCGTTATTAAAGAAGTTACCCAAGCCGACGGTGAGATCATTCTTTTTATTGATGAGATCCATACGTTGGTTGGTGCCGGTGGTGGCGAAGGTGCTATGGACGCGGCTAACATATTAAAACCAGCCCTTGCACGTGGTGAACTAAGAGCAATTGGCGCAACAACACTCAATGAGTATCAGAAATATGTTGAGAAGGATAAGGCCCTGGAGCGTCGCTTTCAAACTGTTCTGGTTGATGAGCCTGATACCGCTGACGCGATCTCTATTTTGCGCGGATTAAAAGACCGTTACGAGGCGCACCACAAAGTACGTATTAAAGACGAAGCGATTATTGCCGCCGTCGAGATGTCGCAGCGGTATATAGCAGATCGTTTTTTACCAGATAAAGCCATCGATTTAATGGACGAAGCTGCATCTAAATTGCGTATCGAAATGGATTCGGTGCCTGAGGCTGTTGACGAATTGAATCGCAGGATCATGCAACTGGAGATTGAGCGCGAGGCTATCAAGCGCGAGAAAGACGACAAGAAAGTAAAGGTTTTAAGTGAAGAAATAGCTAACCTGTCATCGGAGCGAGACTCATTGCGTGCCAAATGGCAAGGCGAGAAGGATGTGGTTGACGGCATCAATGCTAAAGTTGAGCAGATTGAAAACTTTAAATTGGAAGCTGATCAGGCTGAACGCGCAGGCGACTATGGTAAAGTAGCTGAGTTGCGCTACGGCCGTATCCGCGAAGCGCAGGAAGAAGTTGAGAAATTGAAAGAAGCCTTACTGACTAACCAGTCTGACAGCCGGATGTTGAAAGAGGAAGTGACTTCTGAAGACATTGCCGGTGTGGTATCGCGCTGGACAGGCATCCCTGTTTCTAAAATGATTCAGAGCGAGCGCGAGAAGCTGCTGTCATTGGAGGATGAATTACATAAACGTGTTGCAGGTCAGCATGAAGCTATTGAGGCTATAAGTGACGCAATCCGCCGTAGTCGTGCGGGTTTGCAAGACAAACGTAAGCCAATTGGTTCGTTCATATTTTTAGGCACCACCGGTGTTGGTAAAACAGAGTTAGCCAAAGCTTTGGCTGAATACCTGTTTAACGACGAGCACGCTATGGTACGCATAGATATGAGTGAGTATCAAGAGCGCCATGCCGTTTCACGATTGATAGGAGCCCCTCCGGGCTATGTGGGTTATGATGAAGGTGGACAGTTAACCGAAGCCGTTCGTAGACGACCGTATAGCGTTATCTTGCTTGATGAGATCGAAAAAGCGCATCCCGATGTATTTAACATCTTACTGCAGGTATTAGATGATGGTCGTTTAACGGATAACAAAGGCCGTTTGGTGAACTTTAAGAATACAATCATCATCATGACATCTAACATCGGCTCAAATATTATTCAGGAAAACTTCCAGGATTTTGAGGAGAGCGATAAAGACGAGGTAATTGCTAAAACAAAAGGTCAGTTATTTGATGTGTTAAGGCAAACTATTCGGCCGGAGTTTCTAAACCGGATTGACGAGATTATTATGTTTACTCCGCTTAGCCGTAGCGAGATAGCGGATATTGTTAAACTTCAATTTAAAGGTGTACAACAAACACTGGCCGAAATGGGTGTAGCGATAGAAGCATCAGATGAAGCGCTTGATTGGCTTGCTCAACTTGGCTACGATCCGCAATTTGGCGCGCGTCCACTAAAACGGGTTATTCAAAAACGGATCTTGAACGAGCTATCAAAACAGATCCTTGCCGGTAAGGTCGACAAAGACAGCAACATCAAACTTGATATGTTTGATAACCAATTTGTGTTCTTGAATACAAATGAGAAGTAATTATTGGTTATAGGTAAACAAGAAAAGCGATCCAAATTGGATCGCTTTTCTTGTTTTATATTGTTTGTCATTGCGAGCGAGGAACGAGCGTGGCAATCCCACCGAGAACGGCGTGGACCGTACATAATTCGCGATTGCCACGCTACGCTCGCAATGACAACTATCTTTTGGAGCGTATTATCTCTTGCGCAAACTCATCAGTCCGCATAAAGCCTAAACCCATTACCTGTGCCCATTTGATAAAAGCTTTCATTTTTTCAACATAAGTATCGCCTGAGTTTTTAGAGACATAACCTGGAAAACCAAATCGTTCTTGCTTTAAATCGGTAAACTCCCATGGGTGAAAATATAGATTCAGGTACCCGTCTTTGCGGTGCGCTGCTGCGCTCATCCATTTAATCAGGGGCAGTCCCACGTTATGAAACGTCAACCAAAATAAAGGAAAACGCACCAATGGCGATACTGAAGCTGGAATCTGCAAAACATCATGATCAAAGAACCACGCCCGGGGTTTGCTGAAATTGTTATAGCGACCCGGTATAAACGTTGGGTTCATAGAGGTATTATAAGCATAACCTGCTTTTGCAATTTCGGCTTCATCAACCGGCATCATGCGCGCCATACGGAAACCTGTAACCGGCGTTCCGGATATCTCTTCGAGCTTGATTTTGGATTGGAGTAAATGCTCAACTTTAAAATCCGAATGGTAATAACCGTGCGATGCTATTTCATGGCCCTCGTCCACCATTTTGGCTATAATATCTGGTTTGTTTATTGCATAATTGGCCGTACAAAAAAAGGTAGCTTTTACACCGGCTTCTTTAAGCAGGTCAAGAATTTTTAATGTACCGCTTGTTGATATGGATATTTGCTCTTCAAAGGCAAGTTCTTTGCCGTACTCAAGTGGCATATCAAACTCCTCAACATCAAAACCTAATAATATCATTTTCTGCTGCGCGGTAAATTGGTTGAACGGATGATGTAGTTTGGCCGATGCTTGGTTTGCATAAAAATTTTGCCCAGGTATGAGCCAATAATACCTAATACCATTAGCTGTAAGCCCCCAAAAAAAGCTACTGTTGCAATTAATGATGCCCAGCCAGAAAGCTCGTCAAAACCATATAGTTTACTGATCAAGATATACGGGATATACAGCAAAGCTGCGCATGAGAAAAACAAACCTAAACCTGTGGCAATATACAGGGGCTTAACACTAAAGGCCATAATACTGCCCACGGCCAGTTTAACCAGTTTCCAAAAAGAATAACTGGCTTCGCCGGTGTGGCGGGCAGCAGGGGTATAGGGGATACCCATTTGCTGAAATCCTACCCATTTAACCATACCACGGAAAAATATTTCGTACTCGTTTATCTGCTTCAATTCATACACTACTTTTTCATCTAAAAGGCGAAAATCTGATATCCCGTTTTCTAAAGTGATATCAGAGATAGCATTGATAAATTTGTAAAACTTTTTTGAAGCAAACTTTTGGAAACGACCAACGTGCGGATTGGAATCTTTACGATAGGTGTAAACAATGTCATAACCTTCTTCCCAATGCTGCAACATTTGCGGCAACAGGTGTGGGGGGTGTTGTAAATCGGCGTCCATGGTGATTATGGCATCGCCTTTAGCCATGTCTATACCAGCTTTAAGGGCATAATCTTTACCGAAATTTTTTGAAAGGTCGATGTAAAACACATTCGAATGGCTTGCTGCCTGCGCCTTTAACTCAACCAGGGTATTGTCCTTGCTACCATCGTTCACAAAAATGTACTCATAATCATAGGCTATGTCAGCTAAAGACTTGTCAAGTTCGGCCACCAGGTGGCTTATATTTTCCTCTTCGTTAAAAGCGGGGATTACTATTGATAATTTCTTCATGCTGCAACCGCTTTTAAATCTTTATCTGTAAACTTTCTGAACAGAGTTTCATATATAATTTTCAACCAAATTAGAAAGCATGGTAACGCTTTCAGCGCGTAAGGATCAACATAATGTTGCTTTAAATATCTGGGGAACAGATCAGAAGGCGATAAACTGGTTAATATCAAAGCAAAGATTAATAAACCAATATCCAGCTTTGAAACTGGCCGTGTGCCGTTAATGTACCAGATGGCTACGCCTACAAAAGCGATGATATAGGTAGGCGACTCTGACCCGGTACTAAATATTACCGGAAAAATCAATGTCGATGAAAGGATCAGTAGTTGAAAATTTAACTTTTTTAATAAACTGATACGAAGGTATGAAAGCCCAAATAGTACAACACCCGGTAGCAGCACCACCAGGTTTGACAGATGAGGCAAAGCAATTTTACGTACCATACCCATTACTGAAACATCCTCGCGGGTTGAAGCTATGTTGTCTACGTTCTTATGAACTAAATCTGCGTACCAATCCTTATAAGTCTGAACGATAAACCCCGGCGAGGATAAAGCCATTGGCAATATAAACAATACTACCGACCAAAATACCAATGAGCCTATAAGCTTTATCTTGTTATTGGAAAAAAAGAAAAAAGCCAGCCCAACAACACCATACAGCTTAATGAACATACCCAGCGCTATCATCAAAGCAGCCCAAAAATCCTGCTCTTTTTTTATGAAAGTAAAGCTTAATATTATCAACGCGGCAATAAGCGGATTGATTTGCACATTAGCGGCTGATGTCATTAACTCGTGGGCGCAGAGCAGCAGGATGATTAGGTAATGGTTCTCTCTTATAGGCAACTGTTTTATTGCGAATAGTAATAACCCAGCGGTAAACATCACCCATAAAACCACGCCCAAAGCATCGGGCATTAATGCAAACGGCGCTATAATATAGCTAAAGATGGGGCCGTAATGATTAAGATCAAAATAATGGGCAGCATCGTGCAGATAAAGATTACGCTGCTCTAAAACGTGTATAAAGTTGTATTTGTAAACAAAGTAATTGTTATGGATATGGGTGTGCCCTAATATTACACTTTTAACAACAGCAAACAAGCTTAAGCCAAACCAAAACACATAGACGAAAGGTTTACTGGTAAAGAATTTAGCAAGTTTATCCATTACAAGGGGCTGGTATTTCGGTTGGCAAATTAACTAAAAAAAGTAAAATACAATTGACGAGCCGTTCAGCCCGGCCAATATGCAATTAAAAAAGGGTTCTGTAAGAACAGAACCCTTTTTTAAGCATACTGAAATGTTGTTATGCCGTAGCTAAAGTGACCCCTGCTAGCTGGTCGGCAAAAGCAATAAACGCTTTGTCTGACGATATGCGGGCTTGATTTTCTATCAGTTTTTGCAAATTTACTTTTCCAATAACATATTTATATGTGCCGGAGTAATATCGCTCTTTAATTTCTTTAAAATCAAGTAAGTCTACCAGGTCTTCGTTATCGTAACGCAGGTAAATGCATAGCTCAATGTCATTGGTAAAATTTAAGCCTGCACTGGTTTTGATCTTCTTGTACTCGTACTGATAGTCATAACGCAAGGCCGCTATGTCTGACAACACAGCCGAACCTGTTGGGTGGCCGCCCGCACCTTTACCAAAAAAGAATTGTTGATCTGCAAATGCGGCTTGTACGGTCACACCGTTGTATTCGTACTCCACATTGTATAAAAACTCGCTTTCCGTAACAAACTTAGGCAGTACAAAAAGCGTAACGTGTTCTTCGTCCAGTTCTTTAGCTACGGGTACCAACTTTATTTTTAAGTTTTTCTCCCGGGCGTATTGAATATCGCTGGCCCCTAAATTCTGAATCCCTAAATTAAATACCTTGTCAGGATCAATCACCACTCCATAGGCATGGGCAGCAGCAATAATCAGCTTGTATTTAGCATCAAAGCCACCAACGTCGCTAATCGGGTCAGTTTCGGCAAAGCCGAGATCCTGTGCCTGTTTTAATGCGGCGTCATAATCCATATTCTCTAAAAAACCTTTAGAAAGGATATAGTTTGACGAGCCGTTGAAGATACCGCTGATAGAGTGCAGTAACTCATTATCATAATACTCTTCCAGGTTACGGATGATGGGGATACTACCACAAACCGCCCCTTCATACAGTAATGATGTACCATGCTCTGTTTGCAAAGCTATAAGCTCCTCAAGATATTTTGCGATCATTTTTTTACTGGCCGATACTACATTTTTGCCGGTCTTAAGTGCTGTAGATACGATTTCATAGGCGGCCTCGGTATCGTTAATCAGCTCAATAATGGTGTTGATTTCCGGGTTATTCAATAGCTCATCTTTATCGGTCGTAAAATAATGCTCTGGTAATGTGCGTTTTTTACTGGCGTCTTTAATCGCTATCTTCTTAATTTCAATATTTAGGTTTTTAGTTCTGATGATATCGTATAATCCCTGGCCTACAACGCCGAAGCCAAAAAGGCCGATATTTAATTTTTTACTCATTATGCGGTTTGGTGTATTTGGGCTGTATGCCCGTTTATTGCTGTATTAAAAAATGCTGTTATGATATTAGTTAGCGCTTCTGTCTCTATCAAAAAGCCGTCGTGCCCGTAGTAGGAATCAAACTCTGCATAAATAGCTCCGGGAATATTTTTAGCCAGGTATTTTTGCTCTTCAACAGGAAATAACAGATCGGAGTCAATAGCCACAACCAAAGTACGCGCGGTGATTGCGCTTAAAGCTTTTTCAATGGTTTCGCGATTGCGGCCTACATTGTGCGAGTCCATTGATTTGGTTAGGTACCAATAACTGTAAGCGTTAAAACGTTTTACCAATTTATCGCCCTGGTAGTTTTGATAGCTTGCGGCTTTGTAATTGTCTACTACATCTTCATTATCCTCATGCTGGCTAATCCCGTAGGTTTTATAACCACGATAGGAGAGCAGCGCCATAGCACGCGCTGCTTTTAAACCTTTACTGCCACCATCAGGCATGCCCTGCTCAAAAGTCGGATCAGCTGCAATGGCCAGGCGTTGCGACTCGTTAAAAGCAATGCCCCAGGGGGAGTGTTTGGCATTAGATGCAATAAGGATGAGGTTTTTTATAAAGCCAGGCTCCATAATTGCCCATTCAGAAGCCTGTTGCCCGCCTAATGATCCGCCAATTAAAGTTTGGATGCTATCAATACCTATAGCTTTAGCCATTAGTTGTTGTGATTTAACCATATCGCGCGTAGTAATCTGCGGAAAGGTTAAGTAATAAGGTTGCCCTGTAGCAGGGTCAATGCTCAATGGCCCGCTTGAGCCATAAGCCGATCCCAGCATGTTAACACACACGATATAATGATCTTCGGGATTAAAATAGTAACCCATCCCAAATAAACCCTTCCACCAGTCAAGCACATCAGAGTTTGCAGTAAAGGCATGACATACCCACACTACGTTGTCTTTACCGGCGTTGAGCGTACCATAAGTATGATAGCCCAATTCCAGCCCGGGCAAAACAGCGCCCGACTCCAGCTCAAAAGGTTTATCGTATTTATATAATTGTGTGCTCATTTGTTTGTGTGGTAGTTCAATTGCTCCTTATTGATGGGTGCAGTTATCGTTTTACTTAATTGTTCGGGTAAATAATAACTTGTTAACTGCGTTTGCAATAGCAGTGCACGTAACACATAAATGTGCAAGCAAATGCATAGCCATGAGTGGCTTTAACAGAACTTTTTAAACAGGCGGGATATTTTAAATTTTTCATGTTATTAATTTATATTTCCCGGGATATTTACCGGGGAAGGAATTGGCACCTTCTCTAATTTTAGAGGGTTGCCAGCGGGTCAGTGAGCCTAATCTCTCGCCGCTTCTTTATAAACCAAAACCTAAACGAAGAGGAATTGATCATTTGGTATTGCTACCGTTTGTGGGTGCAAATAAAGGGGATAATTTTTATAAACCCAAATTTTTTTTGAGCTTAAAGCTACAGCGGAACGACCAAGCCGAAAAGAAACGAAAAAGTATCAGCTGTAGTTTGTCAATTTTAGCTTTCCAGCGCCTGCTGTAAATCTGCAATTAGATCGTCAATATGCTCTAAACCCACGGATACCCTTAAAAGGTTAAACGGAGTCTTAGTGTCAGGCCCTTCTATGGTTGCACGATGTTCTATTAAACTCTCTACACCACCAAGGCTGGTAGCTTTGGTAAATAGTTTTAGCTTGTTAATAACCCGGTGTGCATCATCGCGGTCACCTTGTACGCAAAAGGATAGCACACCACCAAATCCGGTCATTTGATCCTTAGCTATATCATGATTTGGGTGCGATGCCAACCCGGGGTAAAGCACTTGGTCTACAGCCGGATGTGTATTTAAAAACTCAGCCAAAAGCTGCGCATTTTGCATATGCCCTTTTACACGGTAAGGCAACGTTTTAATACTGCGCACCAGGTAGTAACAGTCCATAGGCGAGGGGATAGCGCCGCCCATCTCCTGCACCTGGCGAATCTTTTGCCACCATTCGCTCTTATCTGCGGTTATCAGCGCACCACCCATTAAATCACTGTGGCCTCCAAAATATTTGGTGGTTGAGTGCATTACCAAGTCGGCACCCAAACGTAATGGTTGCTGGCATATCGGTGTAGCAAAGGTATTGTCGCACACCACTTTAACGTCGTATTGTTTTGCTACTGCGACGATCTTTTTGATGTCTGTAATTTTTAATAGCGGGTTTGATGGGGTCTCTATCCATATTAAACCCGTGTTTGGCTTTATGTGCGCTTTCAGTACGTCGGCATCATCAATATCAATAAAGTCAAACTCAAGTATCCCTGCAAATAACTGCTTTAGCTGGTTACGCAAGCCGTGGTACATATCATCAGGCGCAATAATGTGTGTGCCCGGTGTCAGCGACTGAAATACAGCCATCCCTGCAGCGTTGCCGGATGAAAATGCAGCAGCATCTATACCACCCTCCAAAGCGGTGAGTACGTTTTCTAAGGCCTTCCGGTTGGGGTTTGCAGAACGGCTGTAAACATAGCCCTCCCTATAATTCTCGTCCTCCATACGCTCAAACGTGGTAGACATAGTGATGGGTTGTATAACGGCGCCGGTGGTATGATCGGTAGTGTTGCCTGCGTGAATGGCGATGGTTTCTGTTTTCATAACAGATCAAATTACCACATTTATTATAAATACTAGTTAATGTTTTTAATTTTACGCAACCCAAAACCTATAATCACTCAACCTATCTATGAAAAAATCAATATTACTACTAGTAACTGTGGTTTTATTTTTTCAGTATCGTGCAAAAATAGGCTTTCAAAACCGAGTTTGAAAGCTGTTTGCAAACCTTTAGAGCCAACGCAAATAACTCTTATTTTTATAGCACCAAAGCGCCAAATTGGTTAGATGATTCTACGTGCATAACTGTTACCAATAGTAGGTTACTAACCGCGATTATTCGTCTTTACATGAGCTGCTACTAATTACGGCAAAAGAGTGGCTTCACTAAAATGGCAAGAAACCACTGCCAACCTTGGATCGCATAAGATGGTTTGGATGTATACACTATGGATCAAGTGTATGACCGCGCAAAAAATGTTTGGTTAAATGTTGATAGAAAAAATTTGATAAACTGTTAGTTTTTAATGTATTAACTACAGGGTGTTAATGCTTCATTGCTGTTTCAAACCGTTTTGCCTTTTTAATTAATGTACTGATGGATCAATCACTTAACATATTTACTGTTTCAACTGTTTCATATTATTTGCAAATTAATACGCTAGGTATTCAGTATAAATTTGCTGCATAAAGGCCTTGCCTTTTTTCAAGTTAGCTTCGGTGTCCTTACTTTTATCTTTAGTGTAGATCCTGCGCTGCCCCGAGCTGTCGAAGGATACAGCCTGATCGGGAGTTATAAAACCAAAGCCATTATCCCAATCGAAAAAGGCAAAGGCGGGCGTATAAGGATTCAATAAGTTTTTAGACCATTTAAACTGATTATATGGTAATCCCAGCTGTGCCAGCAAGGTGGCTGCAATATCAACCTGATTTCCCAGTTTAGTGATCTTGGTGCCACGATATTCAGGTTTCAGCACATCGCCATAAAATAACATCGGTATATGATACTTTGCTGGATCATAAGCGCCAGCAGTGCTTTTTGGCAAACGGTGGCCGTGGTCGGCAACCAGTACGAATAGTGTGTTTTTATACCATGACTGCGTTCTGGCCCGTTCGAAATAAGCGTTCAGGCATGAGTCGGTAAACCAGGCAGTGCTTCTGAACTGATCAGCCACATCCTTACCTTTAAAGTGCCGAGGCACCGGTAAAACAAAAGGCTCATGGTTGGTCGAGGTTTGTACCAAAGAAAAGACCGGTGTGCTTTGCTTGGCCATATAAGCCAGGTGTTTACCAAACAACACGTCGTCAAATGCTCCCCATGTTGAGCCAACTTCGCTTGGTTTCATAGTGTTACGATCGATAATGTCATGAACGCCATGATGTACCATGTAGGTATCAAAATTCATGTAGTCGGCATGGCCACCGTAAAAGTAAGATGTTTTATATCCGGCATCACCAAATGATGTCAGCAGTGAGGGTAGCTTGCGTTGCTTGGCGGTATCAATTACAATAGTTCGTATAGCTTGCGACGGGAACGCGCTCAATATTGCTATGATGCCTTTATCGGTACGGTCACCCACTGCATAAATGTTGCTAAAAAGCACGCCTTGCTTAACGAGGTTTTCAAAGTTAGGAGAAACACCTTTCTCGCCCCCCAATGATTCGATTAGGTCTGCCGTATAGCTTTCCAATTGAATGATGACTACGTTTGGTTTATCGGTCGTTAGCAGCTTAACAGTAGTGTCCTTAGGCGTTCTAAAAGCATCAATAACAATGCGGCGCGCCTCTGCAGTTTCAAAGAAGTTATAAGGGTTGTAAGGGGGTCGCAGATTCTCGAAGGTATTATTAAAAAGGTTCCACTCCGTATTTTGAGCGGCAAGGTCGAGAATCTGATTATCAGAGAAGTACCCCGCGCTTTGGTTAATGGGTGAGGGGGTTATAGTGCCCCGTAATAACAGAAAATTGACAGCTATCAGCAAAAGCGATAGCATGATTTTTGCTTTGGTTGTAACACGGGGTTTAACGAATTTATGGTCGAGAACGTGGAGCGATAATAATACGCCCGCTACCAGCAAAAACAACATAATGCTTAGATGCAAAAAGATAGGCGAGGACGCGGTAGATGACATTGACTCGGCCGGCGAGTTGTAAAGCGTGTCAAATGCCCTAAAGTTAACCTTCGCGCCCCATTCAACAAAAATACCAAGATCCACAACCGCGATCAAACTGATGCAAAACACGCAAAACCAGGTATAGATTTTTAACCAAATAGGGTTAATCCCTTTACCCTTCACAAACCAGTTAACAATAAATATTAATAAAGGTATTACCGCAATGTATGCAGTCGCAGAGGCATCCATACGGACACCATATATGAAAGTTTTAACAATGTCCAGGAAATTGGCACCTTTAAGTTTAGTATAAAAGTACACTTCGAACACGGCCCTTGTTAATCCGAAGAACAGCAGCCAAAAGAGGTAGAAACGTAAAAAACTATAAAGGCTTCTTAACATGGGACGGCAAAAATAACTATTTTACCCCAAGGTTAAGAAGCCTTTAAAAAAATGTGATAGGATTGACTTATTTGCCACCCATTGATTTCAGGTCATCAAGCGTAATTTTGTCATATCCTGCCGGTACACCGAATGTACCAGCCGGAGCTTTTGAGTCAGTAATTGATTTCAAAGTAACATCAACAACCTGACCTTGCTGTACTGTGGTAAATTGAACAGGCACACCACCTGCATCTGCAAATGGTTTAGTTAAACCAGTGATCGGTAGGCTGATATCGTTAGTTACCCAAGCCACATAGCTTGTTCCGGATTTTTGATCCTTAACGTCTACCTTTTTGCAATTGAATCCGCTGATAACCTTAGTTTCAGTACCCGGCGTAAAAGTGAATTTTGGTGCCATTGCTGCAAATTGGTCAATTTCGTCAGGTGTTAAAATAGCCGCTTTTTTCATTGATGCAACCGGTACATCAAGCAATATTGCCGCATATGTTAACTTATTATTGGCAAGCATCTTGATTGTAGCAGGCCCTTGAACTGTTAACATCGCGTTTGAATCGGCTGTGAAATAAAGTTTGCTTTCAGCGTCACCTCTCGGGGTTGACATTTTGTAAGTAGCCAAACCTTGAGTGTAAGTTTTCTGAGCGCTAGCGCTAAATGCCAGTGTCGTAAGTGTTAGGCCTAAGGCAATTTTTAATTTAGTATTCATTTTTTGTAATTTGATTAGTACAATTTAGTTGTTTGTGCTTTACTACGCAACTTATGCTTAATAAATATTTAATTCGACGCTAAAGTTAACGATTTATTACCCTTTAATATGTAATAGTTGATTTGAAGAGCCTTGGCTTGCTGCGTTATATCTGAAATATAACTTGCCGAATTGCTGCCGTCAATAAATAGCTTACTATAAATTACACATGCGCCCAATTTTTTTAAACTAACGTGCGAATTACCGGTAAGGTATATATAACCAACATTTAATTTTGTGCCCGAGGGATTATCAGGCATTGCTTTATCTACTATCAATAGCTTCTGATTTTTAAACTGAATGAGATTTCGATATTTCAACAGAAAAGCAGATTTGATATTGCTATTAAATGCATACACCGAAGTGTCGGTAACTTTACTGCTATCCAAATATGGTTGTATGCTATATTGATAATTTTTATCAGAAGGACTAAGATTAGTCAATACAATAGCTTTATTGCCCTGCTTAAAGATAATACCCTGATTTTTGCGTAAGCTTAAAAAAGTAATACTGTCCTTTTGTATTTCTTTAACACGTTTAATGCTTACACTAAGTGATAATACCAATGTAGCGACTAGGCCTACACCAAGAACCCGTTTCTTTTTGCTAAATAAAAAGTAAAAAACACAGATGATTAGGAAAGATAATAGCACATATTCCACGGTATTAAGCCATATTTTGCTGACGCTTGCAAAGGGCGCATGTTCTATTGCGGTTAGGACTTTATCCATAAGTAAGATAGAACTTTCTAACACCCACGCTAGTGATGAAGATATATAGGGTATCTGCGGTATGGCTAGATAGAGTGCTCCGGTACATAAGATAACTTCTGCTGGGATAAGTATAAACAGGTTACTTATCAAAAAATAAATCGGGAACTGATGAAAATACAACGCGCTTAAGGGAAAAGTAATTACTTGGGCAGCGATGGATACAGAACATGCAACCCAAAACTTATCGCCCCATTTATTATTAACGTTTATCAAATTATACACAATAGGTTGTAGCACTACCATGCCCGCCACGGCCAGATAGGAGAGCTGGAAACCTACATCAACTAATAGAAACGGATTGTATAATACCATAAAGCACGCCGATACCGCGAGGATATTGAGTATGTTTATATAACGGCTATAAGTGGTGCCGATAATTACAAATGAGATCATAAACGCGGCGCGGCAAGCTGCCGGTGAAAGACCGGTAAGCAAAACATAAGCCCATATTAGTAAAATAATAAGCAGAGCTTTTACCATACGCCCACGCCTATATCGCTGTAAGAAACTGAAAATTAAGTTCAATAACAGGTAAATGATTGCTACATGCCCACCCGAAACGGACAAAATATGTATAGTGCCGGTTTTGGAATAGGCCTGCAACACCTCTTGGCTCAAGTTGGCTTTATAACCTAATATTAATGTCGATGCTACAGCGATAGCTGTAGTGTCGTGCATATTACGCTTTAGCTTATTGACCAAACGCTGCCTAAACTGGAGCGAATAAGCGATGATAGGATTGCCTGTCCCTCTGCCTGTTATCTTATATTGAGAGGGAAATAAAAACGCTTGCTGATAAATATTTTGGTTGGCCAGGTACTGTTTATAATTGAACTCTGCCGGATTTAATGGGGTATCTACGGTGGTATAGGTTGCTGGTATCAATAATTTGTCGCCATAACTAAGTGTAGTGGCAAGAGTATCTTTAATTGCTACTAATAATGAGCCCGTTGTCTGATGAATGTCTTTATCAAAAACAGTATGTTCAACCACCGCGGTAAAACGTACTAAGCCATTTTTTAATGTAGGCTCATTGTTGATCCTCACTAAGAGTTGTTTTGCCGATTGTTTAGAAAAGTGATTTTGACGGTTTAAATCATGATGTATTATGACGCTGAGCCAACCGGTTAAAAACAGTATCAAATTAATAAGCACACCCCCTATCCAGTTAAACTTGTAAACGCTGAGTTGCCTGTAACAGATGTTTATAATGATAAAGACTAAGCAAAAAAGCAGGAGTGGAGTTATAGCCCGAAGCAAAAAAAAACTCGTCGAAAAGTTAAGACCCAAAGCTATTCCGGTTAATAAAGGCAGTAGTAGTAATAAAAATGGAACTTCGCCTTTGTGATTAGCTAACACGGATTAGGGTTTTACAAGCTAATATATAAAAATGAATAGTTATAACTGTTCACGCACTTCTAACAAGAACTGCTTTAGGTTTTCTAGTGATTTAATTATGCGTTGCTGATCTTTACTATCGTTGAAATTGTTTTTAAGATAGTCTTTAGCACCAGGGATAGTATAACCTTTGTTTCTTAGCAAATCAAGTATGATCTTAAAGTTTTCTATATCTTCAGGAGTAAATAGTCGGTTGCCCTTTTTGTTCTTTTTCGGCTGAAGTACATCAAACTCTTTCTCATAAAAACGTATCATCGACGCATTAACCTCGAACATAGTTGACACCTCGCCAATGGTGTAATACATTTTACTGATCTCGTGTTCTTTGTAAGGCATGTCACAAATGTAATTGATATTTTCGATTTTTGAATTTCGATTTCTATAGTAGGCGCCGGGCAAGCTAGCCGGGTGCATATTGCTGCAATTTAGTTGCTCAAAATTGCACAAAATTTCACACTTTTGCGGCTATGACTGCTAACGAAATACGACAGGCCTTTCTTGATTTTTTTGCTTCTAAGGGCCATAGCATTGTGCCATCTGCACCTATTGTTGTTAAAAACGATCCTACACTGATGTTCACCAATGCTGGCATGAACCAGTTTAAAGACATATTTTTAGGCGAGGCCCCGGCCAAGTCACCGCGCGTTGCTGATACCCAGCGTTGTTTGCGTGTATCCGGTAAGCATAACGATTTGGAAGAGGTGGGCATCGATACCTACCACCACACCATGTTTGAGATGCTGGGTAACTGGAGCTTTGGCGACTACTTTAAAAAGGAAGCCATTGAATGGAGCTGGGAGTTATTGACTGACGTTTATAAGATAGACAAGAACCGTCTTTACGTTACCATTTTTGAAGGCGATGACAAAGAAGGCCTACCAAAAGACCAGGAAGCATTCGATTTTTGGAAAGCCTACGTGCCCGAAGACCATATCTTGTTAGGTAACAAGAAAGACAACTTTTGGGAGATGGGCGAAACAGGCCCCTGCGGACCATGTTCTGAGATCCACTACGATAACCGTACTGATGCCGAGCGTGCCAACGTTAGCGGCGCTACGTTGGTAAATGCTGATGATCCGCAGGTTATTGAGATATGGAACAACGTATTCATGCAGTTTAACAGACTAAAAAGCGGTGAATTGCAGCCATTACCTGCCCAACACGTGGATACAGGGATGGGTTTTGAGCGTTTAGTACGTGTAATACAAGGCAAGCAAAGTAATTATGATAGTGATGTGTTCTCGCCGGTAATCGCGTTTATCGCTCAAAAATCAGGTAAGGCATACAACGCTGCTGCCATACCCGGTGACGCTGATTGGAATACCGCTGTTGCCATGCGTGTACTGGCAGATCATATTCGTGCAGTGAGCTTTACAATTGCAGATGGTCAGCTGCCATCAAACAATAAGGCTGGTTATGTTATCCGTCGTATACTGCGCCGTGCGGTGCGGTACTCGTACCAGTACTTAGAGTTTAAAGAGCCTTTCCTTAATCAGTTGGTACCTTTATTGGCAGATCAGTTTAAAGGCGTGTTTGACGAGTTGAGTAGTCAAAAGGACTTTGTACAGAAGGTGATTTTAGAAGAAGAGGTGTCTTTCTTAAGAACCTTATCCGCAGGCATCCGGAAGTTTAAAGAGGTGGCCTCTGGCCCAGACAAGGTAATTGCTGGTGCTGTGGCATTTGAGCTTTCTGATACCTATGGTTTCCCGCTGGATTTGACAGAACTGATGGCCCGCGAGATAGGCTGGTCAGTTGATACTGCTGGTTTTGAAACCGCATTGCAAGCTCAAAAGACCCGCTCACGTGCCGCATCTGCTATTGATACCGGCGATTGGGTTTCATTGAAAGAAGATGACACAACTTTCACCGGTTATGATGAAACGCAGAGCATTTGTCACATCACCAAGTACCGCAAGGTTACGGCTAAGGGTAAAGAGCAGTTTCAGGTGGTGTTGGATAAAACACCGTTCTATGCCGAAAGCGGTGGACAGGTGGGCGATACCGGCGAGCTGGTATTCCCTGATGGTGAGATCATTTACGTTACAGATACGAGGAAAGAGAACGGCCTTACCGTTCACTTTGTGGATAAGCTACCCGAGGATATCGATGATGCTTTAACGGCTATCGTCGACAAAGACCGTCGTGACAACATCACTAATAACCATAGCGCTACGCACTTGCTGCATGCTGCCATGAAACAGGTGTTGGGTACGCACGTAAACCAGAAGGGTTCATTGGTGAACAATGATTACCTGCGTTTTGACTTCTCGCACTTTGCCAAGGTTACGGATGACGAGTTAGCTCAGATTGAAGCTATAGTAAACGGTAAAGTGCGCGAGAATATCGCCCTTAACGAGCAGCGCAATGTGCCTTATGACGAGGCCATCACGAGCGGCGTTACTGCACTGTTTGGCGAGAAGTACGGCGACTTTGTACGTGTTATTACTTTTGATGATGCCTTTAGTAAGGAGCTTTGCGGCGGTACGCACGTTAAGGCTACCGGTGCCATAGGTTACTTCAAGATCACGTCAGAAAGCGCGGTTGCTGCCGGTGTTCGTCGTATTGAGGCCATTACGGGTGTAGGTGCAGAGAACTTCATTAATGAGCAAACTAAACTGGTTGGCCAGGTTAAAGAGTTATTGAAGAACCCTAAGGACATCAGCAAAAGCATTGAGAGCCTATTAGAAGAGAACAGCCGTTTAAAGAAAGAGATAGAGAAGTCGATACTAGAGAAGTCATCAGGCTTAAAGGATGAACTGGCTAAGACCGCCGAAGCTATCAATGGTGTTAACTTCATCGCTCAACAAGTGGAGTTACCAAATGCCGACGCGATCAAAAACCTGGCTTACAACCTGAAAGATATCGTGCCTAACCTATACCTTGTTCTAGCTGCTGTTATAGACGGTAAGCCAAACGTTACAGTTATGGTTGCCGATGATTTGGTTAAAGACAAAGGGCTTAACGCCGGAAGCATTGTGCGCGAGTTAGCCAAAGAGATCCAGGGTGGGGGTGGCGGCCAATCGTTCTTTGCAACCGCAGGTGGTAAAGATGTTAGCGGTTTGCCGGCTGTTTTAGCTAAAGCTAAAAGCTTTATAGCTTAGTTATGGCGTTTTGTTTCACGCGTGTGTGACACAGATGAAACAAGTGAAACAAGATTTTGGCTTAACTTATTGATGGTTAGTTGCTTGCTAAATTGAAGTGAAACAAAATGAAACAAAATTTTCAATTAACATATTGATTACGAGCTAATTGAAAACTGTGTCAAAATGCGATTTGTGAAACAACATTGACGTACAAGTAACGCCGCCGCTTGTTAATGAAAGCCTTGATTGCCTGGCTGCCGTGCGCAATGACATATAAATAATTATATTTGAATGCTGGCTAACGCAAATATTGTTAGTCTTTCTATTTATGACACTTCTACCTGTAGAGATAGCCGAAAAGTATGAATTAGTAGTTGGATTAGAGGTTCACGCTCAGCTATCTACGCAAAGTAAATCCTTTTCGTCCGATTCGGCTGCCTTTGGCGCCGAGCCAAATCACCACATTAGCGCTATATCGTTGGGCCATCCCGGTACGTTACCGCGCATTAACAAAAAAATGGTAGAGTATGCGGTGAAATTGGGGCTGGCTTGCAACTGTACCATCAATTTAAATAACACTTTTGCGCGTAAAAACTACTTTTATGCAGATCTGCCAAAAGGATACCAGATTACGCAAGATCATGCGCCGGTTTGTCTGGGCGGCTCTATAACGGTCAAGTTAAGTAATGGTACAACTAAAAATCTCGCTATCCATCACATTCACATGGAGGAGGATGCGGGGAAGAGCATGCACGATAATCATCATGCCGACTCGCTTATTGATTTGAACAGGGCCGGAGTACCCTTGTTAGAAATCGTTTCGCAGCCAGACATGCGCAGTGCGGAAGAAGCCGGACTATTTTTAACAGAAATACGCAAGGTTTTGCGCTACCTGGATATTTGCGACGGTAATATGGAAGAAGGGAGCATGCGATGCGATGCTAACATATCTGTACGCTTGCACGGCGCTACCGAATATGGTAACCGTTGCGAGGTAAAAAATCTTAACTCTATCCGTAACGTGCAGCGTGCTATTGAGCATGAGTTTGCACGCCAGATAAGGGTGATTGAAGACGGCGGCCATATCGACCAAAATACATTGAATTTTAATGCCGATACCGGCGAAACATCTGTACTGCGCTCAAAAGAAATGGCTAATGATTACCGCTATTTCCCTGAGCCCGACCTGATGCCTTTAGTGCTTGATAATGCCTACGTTGATAACATCCGTAAATCGTTACCTGTATTGCCGGGACAGTTATATAAAAAATATATTGATCTGGGTTTGTCAGATTACGACGCGTCGGTAATTACTGCCGATAAAGAGGTTGCCCTGTATTTTGAGGAACTAACTAAACACACATCAAACTATAAAGGCGCGGCCCACCTAATGATGGGCGCGGTAAAATCGCACCTTAATGAAAGTGGCCAGCATATTAGCGACCTGCATATTGAACCGGTCACCTTGGCCGGCTTAATTAAACTGGTAGATACCGGCGCAGTGAACAATACAGTCGCATCACACAAGTTATTTCCGGCCATGATAAAATCGCCGGGCAAAACTGCTGATAAACTAGCTGCCGAACTCAACTTGCTGATCACTGCCGACAGCAATGATGTAGATAAATATATTCAGGACGCACTGGCCAAGTTCCCTGATAAAGTAAAAGAGTACCAGAAAGGTAAAAAAGGCGTTTTAGGCCTGTTTATGGGCGAGATCATGAAAAGCTCGAAAGGCAAGATTGACCCACAGGCTACCAACAAATTATTGATCACCGCACTAGAATCAAAATAATGAAATTGAAATTAGCAGTTTACGGCATCATCGCTTCGGCGTTATTGCTCGCGTCTTGCAAAGACAGTACTAACTTTAAAGTAACCGGTACGCTTAAAAATCCGGGTAAAATTAATAAGATCTATTTGTTAGAAGCAGACAGCGTGCAAATTGCTGTTGTAGATTCTGTTAACATTGCTGCCGATGGTAAATTTGAGTTTAAAAGAGCTACGCCTTTTGCCAACTTGTATAAACTGCGCATAGGCGGTAATATTTATGACCTGATTGCTAAAAATGGCGATGCTATTGAGTTTGAAGCTGACCAGAACGATCAAGCCCATAACTATACTGTAAAAGGTTCTGAAAACTCAGAGAAAATACAGGAGTTTAATAAGCTGAGCAATGTTTATGGCGAAAAGAATAATAAGGTAGTTGAAGAATATCAGGCTAAAGTAGAAGCGGCTGGTAAAGAAAGCGAAGAGCTAATTGCCCAGTATCGCCCCTTGTTCATGAAAAACATGAATGATTATACACAGGCCGTTTTAAAATTTGTAAACGAAAATAAAACTTCTTTAGCGGCATTCTACGCTGTCTCCTCTGTTGAGCCTATGCAGTATGAGCAACAAATGGTGGCTTATGCGGACGAAATTGAAAAAGAGAAGTTGTTTAGCGAGAACCCTGCCGTGCAGCGCTTTTTAGCGCAAATGGCTTTAATTAAGCCATTGTCTGTAGGCCACAAAGCGCCGCAGTTTAGCATTCCGGGCATTGACGGTAAAGTAGTTAACCTGTCAGATTATAAAGGAAAATACGTGATGCTTGATTTTTGGGCGTCATGGTGTGGCCCTTGCCGTGCAGAAAATCCAAATGTTGTTGCAGCCTATGCCGCGTTTAAGGACAAAGGCTTTAATATCCTGGGTATATCGCTGGATACAGGCAAACCTGAATGGGAAAAAGCTATAGCTGCAGATAAATTGACCTGGGCACACGCGTCTAACCTGCAAAGATTTGACGGCCCAACAGAGCGCCTTTATAATATTCAAGGGATCCCGGCTAATTTTATCATTGACCCACAGGGTGTTATTGTAGCAAAAAATGTAAGAGGCGATGAATTAGGAGCGTTTTTAAATAAAACGTTTAACAAGCCTTTATAATATGTTAACTTAAAGTGCCACTTAACAATTTGTTAATATTAAGTTTACTGTAAGCTTCTTTTAAGTACATACTTTTATAACAAAATTATAATAAGCATGAGCACCTCTACCAAACAAAAGATTCTAATAGTAGATGATGAACCGGATATTCTGGAACTCATTGAATATAATTTAAAAAAAGAAGGTTACCAGGTTTTCACGGCCCGTAATGGCCAGGAAGCTGTTACCGAGGCAAAAAGATCTTTACCTGATTTGATCGTGTTGGATATCATGATGCCTAAAATGGATGGCATTGAGGCTTGCCGCATTATGCGTACCATGCCCGAGTTTAAAAATACATTTATGGTGTTTTTAACCGCCCGTAGCGAAGAATACTCTGAAATTGCCGGCTTTAATGTAGGGGCCGACGATTATATAGCCAAACCAATTAAGCCACGTGCTTTGGTTAGCCGCATTAATGCCATATTACGAAGAAATGCCCCTGCTGAAGATGTAAGCGACAACAAATTGGAGATAGGCACCCTGGTAATTGATCGCGAGGCGTATCTTGTTTTTAAAGACGGCGAGAAGGTGGTACTAGCTAAAAAAGAATTTGAATTGCTTTACCTGCTGGCCTCAAAACCGGGCAAGGTATATACCCGCGAAGTTATCCTAAAAAACATCTGGGAAGACTCCGTAGTAGTTACCAACCGTACTATTGATGTACATATACGCAAACTGCGCGAGAAGTTAGGCGACGATATAGTAGCTACCGTTAAAGGTGTAGGTTACAAATTTGAGATTAAATAACAAAAGGCCCCAAATTGGGGCCTTTTGTTATTTATAAGGCTTTAAACTTACAAAACCGGTTTTCTTTTAGCTTTTGTAGCTGTAGTAGTGGTTTTGGCTGTGGCTGCTTTTTTAGCGGCCTCAACGGTTGATTTTGCTTTATCGCCAGCCTCTTTAGCTTTAGTTTCAACTTTGGCTTTTACTTCTTTAGCTTCGGTTTTTGATTTGGCTGCTACATCTTTTGCTTTAGCTGTTACGTCTTTTACTTTGGCGTCTGCTTTTTTTGTAACATCGGCGGCTTTCGCTTTTACTTGCTTTATTTCTGCATCAGCTTTTGCTTTGGTGTCTTTCACCTTAGTATCTGCTTTAGCCTTTACGTCTTTAACCACAGCTTTTGCTTCGGTAGTTGCAGCGCTGGCTTTTTCATTTACCGCAGTTTTAGTGGCTGTTAACTTTTTAGCAATAGCACGTTTGACCGGAGCTGCTTTTTTAGCAATGTCGTCATATTTGTCTTCGGTAACATCTTTTATATCTTCGGCAGTGTCTTTGGTGCCTTCCCAAAGCTCTTCAAGTGTTTCTTTTACCTTTTCGAAAAATCCTTTTTCTTCAGGTTTGGTTGATTTATCTTCCATGATGTAAATAAGTTAGATGTATAATTGATGGTATAATTACAATAACTACACCAATTCATTTTTGTTTGCCCCATAAGTATACAGCCCTCAAAATCAACTTAAACACAGCTATCGTTGCGGGCGACGAAGAATTACAGCTTAGGATATCCAATATAAACTGTCCTGTTATCTACACATAACACAGTGTAAAGTTATAACCAACGCAACCAGAAATAGAGAAGGGCCCGGCAATGAATTGATTAAAGGCTTTAGGCTTTACTAAAAGATTTATTTTAAAAACCGTACTTTTGCACCTTTAATTTAATACATGAAAATACCAAAGTTTGCCGACCTGATATTGTTTGAGGATGATGACCTGATTGTTATTAATAAGCCAGCCTTTATAAGCTCGCTTGATGATAGGGGTGAAGGCGGTGAGGTCAATATACTGCGTTTGGCGAAACAATATAGTGATGACGCTCAAGTGTGTCATCGCTTAGACAAAGAGACCTCAGGTGCGCTTATTATAGCTAAAAACCCGGAAACATACCGTGCGGTATCTATGCAATTTGAAAAACGCCAGGTTAATAAGGTATATCACGCTATAATTGACGGTACACACCAGTTTGATAAGCTATTTGTTGATTTGCCGATATTGAACGTTGGTAAGGGTACAGTAACCATCAGCCGCCAGGAAGGTAAACGGGCAGAGACCTGGTTTCAGTCGCTCAAGTTTTTTAAACACTATACCCTGGTAGAGTGCCGCCCGGTAACTGGCCGTATGCACCAGATTCGTATCCACCTGGCTACCCAGCGCGCCTCAATAGCCGGCGACGAGATGTATAAAGGCAAACCGGTGTTCCTGTCAGCCATAAAACGTAAATATCATTTAGGTAAAGATCAGGAGGAACTGCCTATTATGAAGCGCTTTGCGCTACATGCTTACGAGGTAACCTTCAAAAAGATAGACGGTACACCAATCACTATTCACGCCCCGTATCCTAAAGATTTTGAAACGTTATTGAAGTTATTGGAGAAGTTTGACGCTTAATAATAACACTCGTTGTCCTATACAAACATAGCATGACAATGGAGGATTAACTATCCAATCATTACCCCGGGTTTATTTACCACAGGTAACTTAATAAAATTGGCATCAATAATGCTTTCGGGCAGGAAGATGAATTTCTTGTCGTAGATCTGTTTGCCAATGTAATAGCTTACCCAGTACTCGTTGTTAAGTCCAAAGGTTTGCTCGTCTATCATTTCTATCTGTTTAAATGTGCCAGCGGCAACTTCGGTAAACATATGGCGCAGGGTAGATGTCTTAACCTGCTCACCATCCTTTTCGCCATAACCTTTTGACGTGATCAGTACGTTCTCGATATTTTCTTTTTTTTGATTGATAAGATATACATGCCAGATCTTGCGCTCGGCTGTTTCGCCCTCTAAGGCTACAGCAACTGCAATATCTGTTACGTTATTTTCCGGAAGATCTTTAATCATGGTTGGTTATTGAGTTATCACTGATTGGGTGAGTAATTGATCATATGAAACCACTCACCCATCAACGCCTCACTTACTTTTTCTTGGCAAATTTCTTACCGCCTTTTTTGGGCGCTTTAGCATCTGCTGCGGCCAGTGTTTTACACTGTTCAAACGTAAGCGTAAGCGGATCTGTTATATCTTTAGGGATTTTAACGTTTTGTTTACCAAATTCAATATAAGGCCCCCAACGTCCGTTTAGTACTTTCATGGTTGGGTCCTCATCAAACGCTTTTATCAGCTTTTCAGCATCTTTTTGGCGTTTTGCTAATATCAACTCAACTGCCTGCTCTTCGGTAACGTCAAGCGGATCAATCTCTTTCGGCAACGATACAAAAGCGCTGTTATGGCTGATGTAAGGGCCGAAACGGCCAATAGCAACTTTCATTACCTTACCTTCAAACTCGCCAACCACTTTAGGTAGTTTGAAAAGTTCAAGCGCTTCTTCCAGGGATATTGTCTCGATACTTTGGCCCGTGCGCAGGCTGGCATATTGCGGTTTGTAATCTTTATTATCGTCGCTGGCGTTTTCGCCTATCTGTACAAACGGTCCGTAACGGCCAATGCGTACAGACAGTTTTTCGCCGCTTTCAGGGTGTGCGCCCAATTCGCGTATACCGGTAGCTTTATCTGCCGTCTCAATAGTGCTTTGTACGTCTGCATGGAAAGGCGTGTAGAAGTTGTGGAGCATAGTAGTCCACTCTTCTAACCCTTGTGCTATCTCATCAAATTGTTTCTCAACCTTGGCGGTAAAGTTAAAATCGACAATGCCTTGAAAATGTTGTACCAAAAAGTCATTTACCACAGCACCAATATCCGTAGGGAATAACTTACCACGCTCAGCACCGGTATTTTCAATGCGTTCGTCCTTTAAAATGCCATCGCCTTTAAGCGTGAGTACCCTAAATTTACGTTGCTTGCCTTCGCGCTCCTCTTTTATCGCGTAGCCACGGTTTTGTATGGTTGATATGGTAGGAGCATAGGTTGACGGTCGGCCGATACCCAATTCTTCCAGTTTTTTAACCAAACTTGCCTCTGTATAGCGTGCCGGTGGGCGAGAGAAGCGTTCTGTGGCAGTCATTTCCTGCAACTCAAGCGCCTGTCCATTAGTTAATGGTGGCAGCATGGTGTTGTCGCCATCTTGCTGCAAGTCATCCTCTTCATCGTTTGATTCAAGGTAAACCTTCAGGAAACCGTCAAACTTCATTACCTCGCCATTGGCGGTCAAATCGTCTTTACGGGTTGATATGCTGATCTTTGCGATAGTTTTTTCAAACTGTGCCTCGCTCATTTGCGACGCGATAGCACGTTTCCAGATCAGCTCGTAAAGGCGTGTTTCGCTGCTGTCGCCTTCAATTTTATGATTACTGAAATAAGTAGGGCGTATAGCTTCGTGAGCCTCTTGCGCGCCTGCACTTTTGGTTTTATATTTTCTGTATTGGTGATATTTATCGCCGTAGGCGGATATGATCTCTGCAGTAGCCGCAGCTAATGCGGTTTCAGATAAGTTAACCGAGTCGGTACGCATGTAGGTGATATGCCCGCCCTCGTACAATTTTTGGGCTACCTGCATGGTGCGCGATACAGAGTAACCCAGTTTTCGACTGGCTTCCTGCTGTAGGGTAGAGGTTGTAAACGGTGCTGCGGGCGAACGTTTAGCCGGTTTTGTTTCTAACGACTTGACATTGAAATCAGCTCCGATACAGTCTGTCAAAAACTTCTCGGCATCTTCCTGTTGGCTATATCGTTCGGCAAGCTCGGCTTTAAAGGCTTGTTTGCCTTTACCAAATATGGCTACAATTTTAAACGCAGCTTCTGACTGAAATTTATTGATCTCGCGCTCACGCTCGACTACAATACGCACAGCAACAGATTGCACACGACCGGCAGACAACGACGGCTTAACTTTTTTCCATAATACCGGCGAAAGTTCAAAACCTACTAAGCGGTCTAAAACACGGCGGGCTTGTTGGGCATTTACAAGGTTATAATCTATTTTACGCGGATTTTCAATTGCAGCTAAAATAGCCGGTTTAGTTATTTCATGAAAAACAATGCGTTTGGTATTGGCTTCCTTTAAATTTAAAGTATCAAATAAGTGCCATGATATAGCTTCTCCCTCGCGGTCCTCATCGGACGCTAGCCATACTGTTTCGGCTTCTTTTGCTAATTTCTTTAACTCGCTTACTATCTGCTTCTTATCGGCAGGTACTTCATAGGTTTGTTTAAAGTTGTTGGCTACATCAATAGCATCTTCAGATTTCACCAGATCGCGGATATGGCCGTAACTCGACTTCACCATAAAGTCTTTTCCAAGGTATCCCTCAATGGTTTTAGCTTTCGCAGGTGATTCTACTATCAGTAAATTTTTAGCCATTTATTAGAGTATTTTTTGCAAATAAAGGATAAAGTAAGCGAAACGCAAACTTGTTTTTTTGAAAGGGTTGTAAAGGTGTAGGGTTTGAAGCCTGTAGTTTTAAATTTTAAAAGTCGAAAGAGCAGGTTTCAGCCCGTTCATCATTTTAACTTTCGAACGTTAGACTACATCAAGAAGCCGCCGCCCAGCAAGTCATTTCCCTCGTAGAAAACGGCAGACTGCCCCGGCGCTACGCCCGATGCCATGTGCGCAAAATCAACCTTCATGTGGTCACCCATTTGTACAATAGTACTTTCAGAGCCCGCGTCTTTATACCTTATTTTGGTGATGGCGTTTAGCGGCTCAATGATACTTTCGTATTTAATGAGGTTAAGGTTTTTAACCCAGGCTTGTTTCTTTTGTAGTTCATCCTCAGTACCCAAAACAACCGTATTGGTGGTAGGATCAATACGTGTTACAAACATTGGTTTACCCAACGCAATACCTAAGCCACGGCGTTGCCCTATGGTGTAAAATGGATATCCTTCGTGTTTACCTACTATAGTGCCGTCTGCAAGTATAAAGTTGCCGCCTGCAACACGTGCTTCCAGGTCCTCTACTTTGTGCCTTAAAAAAGCTCTGTAGTCGTTGTCGGGTACAAAGCATATCTCGTAGCTTTCGCTTTTACCAGCCAGTTCAATCTGCCCCATGTCTAAAGCCATTTGTCTTATCTCGGGCTTGGAAAAACTGCCTAAAGGGAATTTGGTACGCGCGAGGTTCTCTTGCGATACACCCCAAAGTACGTATGATTGATCTTTATTTTCGTCTTTACCTTTTGATATCACATGACGGCCGTTGTCTTGCAAGCGGATGTTCGCGTAGTGTCCGGTAGCAATTAACTCGCAATCCAGTTTATCAGCACGTTTTAATAAGGCTTCCCATTTAATGTGTGTATTACATAACACACAAGGGTTAGGGGTGCGGCCAGCAAGATATTCGTCAACAAAATTGTCAATTACAAAATCGCCAAACTCATTACGTATATCTAATATGTAGTGCGGGAAACCATAACCCACAGCTAGGGAGCGTGCATCATTGATGCTATCCAAACTGCAGCAGCCTGTTTCTTTTGAGCTGCCGCCGGCAGAAGCGTAGTCCCACGTTTTCATGGTAAGGCCGATAACCTCGTAACCCTGTTCATGCAGCATAACTGCCGCTACCGAGCTATCAACCCCGCCGCTCATGGCGACCAAAATCCTACCGTGCTTACTCATATTGGGCGCAAAGATACAGCTTTACGCCTAACTATGCTAAATGGCGTTAGTCAGTTAAGGGTAAATATAATTACTGGCGGGTTTGGCCGTTACCCCTCACAATCCATTTATAGCTGGTTAGTTCCTGCAAACCCATTGGGCCGCGAGCATGCAGTTTCTGGGTGCTGATACCAATTTCGGCACCCAGGCCAAATTGTGCACCGTCTGTAAATGCCGTTGACGCATTTACGTATACCGCAGCAGCATCAACCCGGTTCAGAAAAGTTTCAGCGTGGTCTGCTTTCTCTGTAATGATGGCTTCGCTATGTTTTGAACTGTACTTTGCTATATGGTCAAGTGCTTGTTGTAAGTTGTCCACCGTTTTTATAGCCATTTTCATCGACAAAAATTCTGTGCCAAAGTGTTCGTTACCTGCCTGTTGTAACCTATTGGCAGGGTAGTGGCCAAGTAGTGCTTCATGGGCAAATTCATCTGCAAAGACGGTAACTCCTGCATCCCCTAGCGGTTGCATTAATTTTGGCAGATCATTTAGTCGCGACGAATGAATAATGGCGCAATCCAATGCATTACATACACTTACTCTTCGCGTTTTGGCGTTTAGAATAACATCGGCACCAGTTTTTAGATCTCCAAACTCATCAAAATAGGTGTGCACGATACCCGCACCGGTCTCTATTACGGGTACTTTACTGTTTCTGCGCACGCTGTCAATTAATCCCTGGCTACCACGCGGAATAATCACGTCTACATAACCAACTGCTTGCATCAGCGCTTCTGCGGCTTCTCGTTCTTTAGGTAGTAAGACAGCAGTGTTTGTATCGATATTATATTTAGTCAGTATTTTATGGATGACGTTTATGATAGCCTGATTAGAAAAAGCCGCGTCGCTGCCACCTTTTAAAATACAGACATTCCCGGTTTTAAAGCAAAGGGCAAATACATCAAAGGTAACATTGGGCCTTGCTTCGTAAATAACACCCACTACACCTAGCGGTACACTGATCTTTGAAATTTTCAGCCCATTAGGCATTGTCTTATCAGATAGTACATGACCTAACGGATTCTCAAGTCGGGAGATGTTAACAATGTCATCAGCGATACCTTCTATCCGGTCGGCAGTTAATTTTAACCTATCATAATTGGGGTTTTCCGGGTCCATTCTATCCAGATCTTTCTGGTTCTCCGTCAAGAGGTAATCTGTTTGAGCGATGGCTTCCTTAGCCAGGTCCCTCAATACATTATTTATCGTATCGGCAAATAAACTTAACGAACGACCGGCCGCTTGCGCAGCCTCAAAATATTGAGTATAGCTCATATTATTAGCTTAGTAGGTAAAGATAATCGTAATGCACCAGTGGCTTTTGATTTTTTTGCCCGATGCTTTCGCGCGCCTTGTCTGAGCCATATTCGGCTATACCCAGAGCAATTGTTTTGTTTTTATCGTCAATTAGTTTAACGATCTCGCCCTTTTTAAAGTCGGTTATTATAGTTGTAATGCCAACAGGTAACAGGCTTGTGGCCTTGCTTGATGTGAGCGCTGCTTTAGCTCCCGAATTTACCTGTACTACACCGGTAGCAGCATTCTCTGAATGTGCTATCCACTTTTTTTTCTCGGATGCCGTACGCTTGGGTATAAAACGTGTATGTTTTGCAACATTAGCCAATACATCAATCAGGATATTATCCTTAGTACCGTTGGCAATGTGCACCGCTATACCCAATTTAGCTGTTTTTTGGGCCATGGTTGATTTGGTGATCATTCCGCCGCGGCCAAACTGAGATTTGCCGGTGCTTACAAATGAAGCGAAGTTAATACCCGACTCGGCTACTTCTGTGATGATAGATGAGCCTGCGTCGTTTGGATCACCGTCATAAATACCATCTACATTAGTTAAAATGATCAATGCCTGTGCGTTAAGCATAGATGCTATCAGTCCTGCCAGCTCGTCATTATCTGTGAACATCAGTTCGGTAACTGAAACTACGTCATTTTCGTTTACTATGGGGATTACCTGGTGTTGCAGTAGTATCTCCAGGCAGTTCTTCATGTTAAGATAGTGTTGCCTGCCCTTAAAATCTTCGGTAGTAACTAATACCTGCGAGCATATGACATCTTGCTTTTCAAATAGTTGTGCGTAGTTGTTTATAAGCTTTATTTGCCCGATTGATGCCAGCAACTGCCTTGCAGCTATAGCATCATACTTGTCGGAAACTGTGATTATACTTCGGCCCGCCGCGACCGCCCCGGATGACACCAAAATAACCTCGATCCCCTGCTTTTTAATGGCCGAGATTTGCTCCACCAACTGGCTGAGACGCTGTTGATCGGGGAGGCCATTGCTCTGTGTTAAAACATTTGACCCAATTTTTATGACGATCCGTTTGTAGTTAAACGACATGTTTTTCTAAGGATATATGCAACAAATATTGTGTTTTTTATCCGTTTTTAATCATTTTATAACTAAAAAGTCAAATAAGTAGCTAAGCGAAGATGTCAACTCGTCATTTTTAAATCACATCCGTGTTTTTTGTAGTTAAACCGGGTAAAGAGGGCTATGTAGGCGCCATTTTTTTAAAAAAACCTTACTTTTCTATAAGATAGATTGCCACAGTGGATTAGCCAAATCTTTCATTAAAAGATTTTTTTGAAAAATAATTTGCGAATTAATAATTTTTAATACTTTTGTCTACTATCTCTATAGACTTTATGTATTTATCAAAAACACAACCAACTTCACTTAATCTTAAACACATGGATCACCAACGTTGCTGCTGCTGCTAGTCGCAATAAATTAACACTAAATGCAAGTAGTTAGCCATTCAATTTCAAATTAACATACAAACAACAAATGAAATCCAATTCTTACTCGATAAAATTTTTACTCTTAACCTTTTTATCATTATCGTCGGCAATAGCATATGCCCAGCAAAGCGCCCTTACAGGTATAATTAAAAACTCAAAAGGCGCCCCGGTGCCACAAGCCAGCATTGTAATTCGCGGCACCAACATCGGAGCAAGCGCTAACGAAAATGGCGAGTTTACCCTTAAAACAGATCAGCAACCACCGTTTTACTTACGTGTCAGCTCGGTAGGTTTTAAACCTCAGGATTTCCAGGTGCTAAAATTTCAAGATACTCCTTTAGAGCTAGAATTGGTTGACGACGCCTTGTTAGGCGAGATCGTGGTAACATCCCGTCGCCGTAAAGAGGTTTTGCAGGATGTACCCATCGCTATCTCTGTAGTGGGCGGTTCGCAGGTTGATCAAACCGGCGCTTTTAATGTTAACCGTGTTAAAGAGCTTATTCCGTCTTTACAGCTATACACCTCAAACCCACGTAACACGGGTATTAATATCCGTGGTATTGGGTCACCATTTGGTTTAACTAACGATGGTTTAGATCCCGGTGTAGGTTTTTACGTTGACGGTGTCTATTACGCCCGCCCCGCGGCCGCAACTTTAGACTTTGTAGACATTGAGAGCCTTGAGGTTTTACGTGGCCCGCAAGGAACATTATTTGGTAAAAATACTGCGGCAGGTGCCATTAACATAACCACCCGTAAGCCAACCTTTACGCCGGGTTTAGCTTTTGAGAGCAGCTTTGGTAATTTTGGCTACATTCAGGCTAAAGCTTCTATAACAGGCCCTTTAACCAGTAAATTAGCGGCGCGCTTATCCTTCTCTGGTACACAGCGCGATGGTTTGATTGAAAACGTTAGAACTGGCCGTGCTACCAATGACGTTAACAACATTGGCGTACGTGGTCAGTTGTTATACAAGCCAATTGAAGACGTCGCTATTACTTTAGCCGGGGATTACTCTAATCAGAAACCTGATGGCTATGCACAGGTTGTTGCAGGTGTAGCGCCTACTAAACGTGCGGCTTACCGCCAGTTTAACGCTATCATTGCTGACTTAGGTTATGCGCTACCAAGCTTAAACGCCTTTGATCGTAAAATAGATCATGATACGCCCTGGAGATCAGGTAATCAACTAGGTGGCGTGTCGTTAAACGCTGATATCAAATTAGGCCCGGGTACTTTAACTTCAACTACAGCTTACAGATACTGGAACTGGGATCCATCAAACGACCGTGACTTTACTGGTTTACCGGTATTGCAAAAATCGCAGAACCCGGCTAAACACAAAAACTGGTCGCAAGAGCTACGTTACGCTGGTACTTTTACAGATAAATTAAGTGGTGTTGCAGGTTTATTCTACCTGGATCAGGAAGTTACCATTACCGGTACAGAAGAATCTGGCGCTGCACAAGCGAGGTTTTCAAAAAATTCAACAGGTAATAACCCTAATACCCCCGGCACCACCAATGACCAGTTATGGGCAACACCAGGTTTGTTAGAAGGTTACGGAATTTATACTAACGCGTCTATCAAATCAAAAAGTGCCGCGGCATTTGCCAGCGTTGATTATGAGTTAGTAAAAGGTTTACACTTTATACCGGGCGCTCGTATCAACTACGATAAAAAAGACGTGTTTTATGACCGTGCTGCCCGTGGTGGTTTAGATGTTGCCAACAGCGCTTACAGCGCTGCGGTAAAAACCGAACTACAGAAAATTAAAAATGGCGTATACAGCAGCCAGGCCTATACGACTAATGTTGACGAAAAAAACTTTACTTTCTCTTTAACTGCGGCTTACAGACCAAGCTCAAAATTTAACGGTTTTGCAACTTACTCAACCAGCTACAAGCCCGTAGGTGTTAACGTAGCAGGTTTGCCATCGCCAGAGGCTGGTAAAACGATTTTAGATTACGCGGTTATTAAGCCCGAAAAAACCCGGCATTATGAAATTGGTTTTAAAAGCACGCCGCTAACCAACCTTACTTTTAACCTTACTTATCATAACTCTGATATCGATAACTTCCAAACCAACGTGCAATCTCCGGACTTAACAGTGAACCGTGGTTACATAGCTAACGCTGATGAAGTAAACGTTAAAGGTTTAGAGTTAGACGCAAGCTACAGACTTGATCAGCACTTCTCGTTTTACGCTGCCGGTGCTTATACCGATGCTAAATATGTGAAGTTTACCAATGCGCCACTTCCGTTAGAGGAAACAGGTTTAACACCCGCATTTAAAGACGTATCAGGCAGCCTATTGCCGGGTATATCGAAATGGGCGGGGTCATTAGGTGGCGAGTATGCTATTGACGCCAAGTTTGTTAACAATCCTACATCAAAATTCTTTGTAGCTGCTGATGGTTCATTCCGCTCGTCGTTTTCTTCAAGCGCGTCACCATCGGCTTATTTGAACATTGCCGGCTACGGTTTGCTTAATGCACGTTTAGGTTTTAAAGCAGTACATGGTTTCGGCGCCTACCTCTGGAGCCGCAACTTGCTTAACCAAAACTATTTTGAGCAATTGCTACCTGCGGGTGGTAACGCGGGCCATTACGCAGGTGTATTGGGCGACCAACGCACCTATGGCATAACCTTACGATACTCTTTGTAGAAAAATCTTCTTTAGGTTTAAATAGGAGGCGGGTTCAGCTTAATTGCTGACCCGCTTTTTTTTGGATATAAAATTAAATGTTCTCTTTAATCCTCGCTAACCTGTCCGGTTCGCACATCGCCTTTGGGCTGATAGGTAGCCATAATAATACCTGTAGCAGATATCAGCGAGTCTGTCAGCTGCCACTCGTAGGCTTGGCTGCCGGCTTCAAAAAGGCGCTTGCCGCCGCCCAATATTATTGGGTAGGTAAAGGTATGCAGTTTGTCTACCAGGTTGGCTGCAAGCAAAGCTTGCACCAGCTTACCACTGCCCATGATTAGCAGATCCACCCCATTCTGTGCCTTTAGATTTTTTATTTCGGTAATTATGTCGCCGGTTATTAAAACCGAGTTCTCCCAGGATAGTTCAACCTGCGAGCCGGAAACTACGTATTTGGTAACCTTATTAAACTGTTCGGCAATGGTGCCCTGCTGGTTAGGCCAATATGATGCCCAGATATTAAATGTGAAATGCCCCAGTAAAAGGTCGTATGGCGGTGCCATTATTTTGCCCAATTGCTGATTCATCTGCTCGTCGCCGAGCGGGGCTATCCAACCGCCGTATGCAAAATTGCCTGTAGTATCTTCCTGCGGACCGCCGGGCCCCTGCATAACACCATCCATACTTAAAAATTCTGATACGATGATCTTTCTCATAGTCTGATTGTTTATGTTGATGTAAAGGTAGCTGGTACAATCGCCACTGGTGAGGTGTGATTAGGACATTGTAGGGGTGGATTGGGACGTGCTTGGATAGTAAAACAAAGAAGGCGAACCAAGTTATCCTCGATTCGCCTTCAATAAGATTTTAGAGGCTACCTAATCAGCTGCATTTCTTAACATCACAGCGCCAACAGTTACGTTAGTGCGGCTGTCAATGATGATGGCGCCGCCGTTAGCTTTGTTTTCCTGGTAATGGTCAAACGCCAGCGGATCAGCGGTCTTTATAATGATACGGCCTATGTCGTTTAATTTAAAGTCTTCGGCTTGCTCTTGTTCAAGGGTATTGATGTTCACCTTGTAAAGCATTTCCTGAATCTTACAACGCGTTACCTTGCTGTTATGTTGAATAAAGTAGGTGTGTGTTGTGTCCAACGTGCGGGTGTCCATCCAGCATAGGTCGGCCTCTATTAGCTGCGATACCTGCGGTTGAAAGTTGCTGTTCACCAATATATCTCCACGGCTAATGTCGATCTCATCCGCTAAATGCATAGTGATTGACATACCAGCTGAAGCTATTTCGGGCTCTTTATCAAACATCTCTATCTTGCTGATAGTTGATGTAAAGCCCGACGGTAATACCGTTACTTTATCATTAACCTTGAACGATCCGCTTGAAACACGACCAGCATAGCCACGATAGTCGTGAAGCTCGTCCGTCTGCGGTCGTACTACCCACTGTACGGGGAAACGGGCATGCTCAGTGCTGTCGTCAATGTCCACGTCAACAGTTTCCAGGAAATGCAGTAAGCTTTCGCCGGTATACCATGGCATATTGGTTGAGTTATTTACAATGTTATCGCCTTTAAGCGCGCTTACCGGTATGTAGTGTACATTTTTTAAACCTACCTTTTGGGCTAAAGCTTTGTAGTCGGTTACAATTTTGTTGTATACCTCTTCACCATAGTCAACCATGTCCATTTTGTTAATGGCCAATACCACTTGCTGTATACCTAATAACGATACCAGGAAGGAGTGACGTATGGTTTGCTCAATAACACCTTTACGCGCATCAACCAAAATAATAGCCAGATTAGCGTTAGACGCGCCGGTAACCATGTTACGGGTATATTGAATATGCCCCGGGGTGTCGGCTATAATGAACTTGCGTTTCTCTGTCTGAAAGTATTTGTAAGCAACATCGATAGTAATACCTTGCTCGCGCTCGGCTTTAAGGCCGTCGGTTAAAATAGCAAGGTCAATAGTACCGTCATCGTTTTTACGATTTGATGCCTGCAGTGCCTCTAATTGATCAAGCAGGATAGAGTCGCTATCATATAACAAGCGGCCGATAAGCGTACTTTTGCCATCGTCAACACTACCTGCGGTTAAAAATTTTAAAATATCCATAATTATAATTTCGGATTTCGGGTTTGAGTTTTCGGACTTAGGTCCTTAGTCAATCATCGAAATTTAGAAGTAACCACCTTTTTTTCTATCTTCCATTGCAGCCTCTGATACCTTGTCGTCCATACGGGCGCCGCGCTCGCTGATCTTTGACTGGCTGATCTCGTCGATGATGTCATCAATCAAAAACGCCTCAGACGCTACCGCCGCGGTACAGGTCATATCGCCCACGGTACGAAAACGTACGGTACGGCGGGTAATGACATCCTCTTGATCCATGTTCAAAACAGGGGAGGCGGCCATCAGCTGACCATTACGTATAATGGTATCGCGCTCATGCGCAAAGTATATACTTGGCAGTTCTATTTGTTCTCTGCGGATGTAGTTCCAAACGTCAAGCTCGGTCCAGTTACTGATAGGGAAAACGCGTACGTTCTCGCCTTTGTGAATCTTGCCGTTATAAATGTTCCAAAGCTCGGGGCGCTGGCGTTTTGGGTCCCATTGCCCAAACTCGTCGCGTACTGAAAAAATACGTTCTTTGGCCCGGGCTTTCTCCTCATCACGACGGGCACCGCCAATGCAGGCGTCAAACTTATGCTCGGCAATGGTGTCTAACAAAGTGACGGTTTGCAGGGAATTGCGGCTGGCGTTTTTACCTTTCTGCTCAACTACCTTACCCTGGTCGATAGAATCCTGGACGTTACCCACGATGAGTTTCTCGCCAAGGCGTTTAACCATATCGTCACGGTATTGAATGGTTTCCTGAAAATTGTGGCCGGTATCAATGTGTACCAGCGGGAAAGGAAATTTACCCGGACGGAAAGCCTTCTCGGCTAAACGCACCAGGGTGATCGAATCTTTTCCTCCCGAAAATAAAAGCGCGGGGCGCTCAAACTGGCCGGCTACCTCACGCAGAATGTGTATGGCTTCTGCTTCAAGCTCGTCTAAGTAGTCCAGTTGGTTGTGTTTACTCATGTTTGTGTGAAACGGTATTATTGCGTGGTAGAATAGCTATTTATTAGCGATTGCAAAACAAGCAATAATTCCTTAATTATTTGTTATCAATTATTAGCTCATGCAAGCCGCACTCTTTTTTTGATTGGTCTTCCCACCACCAGCGGCCCGCTCTAAAGTCTTCACCTTCGCGTATCGCCCTGGTACATGGCTGGCACCCAATGCTGGGGAAACCACGGTCATGCAGGGTGTTGTAGGGTACATTATGTTGTTTAATGTAAGCTTTTACGTCCTCTAAACTCCAGCTAAAAATAGGGTGGAACTTAGTTAGATTATGGCCTTCGTCCCATTCTACGTTATGCATATCCTGGCGATTTACAGATTGTTCTGCACGGATACCGGTAATCCATATCTGGTTGCCTGCTAAAGCACGGTTTAATGGCTCAAGCTTGCGGATGCCACAACACTCCTTACGGTTATCAACCGACTCGTAAAAGCTGCTTGGGCCTTTTTCGTTCAGCATTTTCTCTAAAGGCTCATGCTGAGGGTAGTAGGCATAAATGGTTTTGCTGTACATCTCCATGGTACGGTTCCAAACGTAATAGGTCTCGGGGAATATACGTCCGGTCTCTAACGTAAAAACTTTAATAGGGATGTTGTTAGCAAATATCATGTGGGAAATTACCTGATCTTCCCAGCCAAAGCTGGTGGAAAAAACGATCTCGCCCGGAAATATTTCGGCTAACTTCTTTAAAGCTTCTACAGGTTCAAGCCCTGTAGTTAACTGAGTTATATTTTCTTCTGATGAATTCATTATTATTATATCACTTTACTTACAAAGGCAACGATGCTTTTTAAGCTTACCAATATCACAATTATACCTACGGCAACCATGATGAGCTTAACCGATATACGGTTAGATATCCTTGCCGCTATAGGGGCTGCCAATGCGCTGCCTATAATTAAACCTGCAATAGCGCTCCATGGGGCACCATTAAGCATAGTTAAAAATACCAGCGAGCCTATCATGGCAATAAAAAAGCGGGTTAGCTTAACCGTACCTAAAGAAAAACGTGGATGCCGACCACCGGCAATTAATGACGACAATACAATTGAACCCCAACCGCCACCGCCTACAGCATCAATAAAACCGCCGCCCAAGCCTAATAATGAAATGCGCTTTATTTTATCGGCTGATTTCTTTTTAGCTGTTTTAAATGCTTTGGATAATATTACGCCGCCCAATGTAAGCGTATAGATTGACACCAAAGGCTTGGTGTACATGGCATAATGCTCCAACGACGATATTAAACCGGCGCCTACCGCAGCGCCAAGTATACCTGGTAAAATGAGCAGCTTAAATAATTTCCAGTTTACATTACCCATACGATAGTGCATCCAGCCGGCAATACCATTGCTCATGATCTCTGACAAATGCACGGCCATACTAGCTGATGCGGGAGAAATGCCCATAGATATTGAAAAAGCCGTTGAAGTAACGCCATATGACATGCCTATCGCTCCGTCTACCATCGCAAACAAAAAGCCTGCGCCTAAAAAGTAATAAAAGGATTGGTCTATCTGTTGCGCATAGGCTCTAAACTCGGGTTCGTTAAACCATAAAGCGGTTATAGCTATACCTAGTCCAAATATAATAAACAGCCATATCAGCCAGCGAAGGTTTTTACGCTCGATTTTAGGTTCAACTAATACTGATGTTATCTCATTTAAATGTTTAACCTTGGCTGCAAAGTCGCCTGATAGGGTGTTGCGCAGGCCTGCCATTTGTTGCAGGGTAATATCAATTTCATCAGGGATGTTTTCATCCAAAACCTCCCGTAGCCTCTTAGCTATGGTGGGCGATTTACCGTTGGTAGATATTCCTATTTTTAGGTCGCCTTTTTTTACGATGGAACCTAGATAGAAGTCGCATAAATCAGGCTTATCTGCTACGTTGATCAATAGCTTACGCTGATGCGCTGATTCGCGGATGTAAGCGTTAAGAGCAGAGTCGTCCGTAGCGGCAATAACTAAGTCGACGCCATCCAGGTCGCTATCAACAAAACTTTTTTGGATGACATTGATGGTAGGATAGGCGACGGCCAAAGCACTAACCTCGTGAATAACCGCTGCTGAAATAACCGTAACACGCGCCGTATTGCAGTTGTGCATAATGGCAGTAAGCTTTTCAAGCCCGACTTTGCCTGCTCCAATAACCACGGTATGGAGTTTGTTCAGCTTCAAAAAAACGGGGAAAAGTTGATTGCCGCCGGCGTTTTCATTCCGAACGGAATTTAAATCGCTATCAGCAGTGTCAACCAATCCTTTAGACGCTAAACTCATGACTGTAAAATCGCTTCTCTTTTTGCTTTTACGCTTGCTAAAAATCCTGTGGCTAATTCTTTATAACGGGTTGCAAACGCTTCTGACGGTTCGTGCTGGTTAAGCTGAGTTACCAGGTCGTTAAAGCTGCTGCCTAATTCAAACTCGTGGGTGTCAATATACTGTGCGTCGAACTCACGTATTATACCTATCTGTGTGCTGCTGTTAATGCCCTTATCTAACAACAAAGCTTTCGCAGAGTTAATAAATACGTTATATGAGTGGTAAATAGCATCTGCCCATGCGCCATTGGCGAATGATTCATTTGCCCACTCCATTTTTTCGTCAGACTCATATAGTAACGTAGCTACCAAATCAATTACCACACCCGCACACTCGCCAACGCCAATAGCTTTTTCATAGCTTTCTACATGGCCCCAGTCTACATAATCTTCGTCCGTAAGGGTAGTCAGATCAGCCAGTGGTTTTAACATCTGGTAAAAATAATCTTTACCCTGCCGGTCATAGTAATCATTAAAAAGCTCGTTCTCATTAGAGTTTGCTTTATAATCGTCTAACAAATCTCTTAAAACCTGTGTAGCGCGTTTTGACGGGATCTTGATTACCCTGTCGCCTGCGCGTCCTACACCATTGCCAACAACACCACCGCCTAACATTACCTGCATTGACGGTAATACTTTAGCACCGGCTTTTAATGAGCTTCCGTGGAAACCAATGTGTGCCATACTGTGCTGTCCGCACGAGTTCATGCAACCGCTGATCTTTATGGTGATGTCACGGTTGTAAATCAGGTCTTCATATTCGTTGTAGATCAGGTCTTCCAACACGCGCGCAAAGGTCATACTGTTTGATATGCCCAGGTTACAGGTATCAGTACCAGGGCAGGTGGTAACGTCGGCAACGCTGTCAAACCCGGGTGCCGCTAAGCCTAACTCTGCTAAACCGTTGTAAAGGGTTATTAAAGCTTCTTTACGGATATATTTTAATAACAAACCTTGATTTTGCGTAGCGCGAATTTCGTCGCCGGCTAAAGGTTGCAATAGCGCTACCAGCTTCCGCGCCTGATCGGTCGGAATATCACCCGTTAATACTTTAATATATACACCAAAAAATCCTGTTTGCTTTTGCTCAAATACATTGGTAGCTAACCATTGCTCATAACCTAGTGGGTTAGTGATACTAACATCACCAAAATCAATTGGTAGGGGCAATACAGGTACTTCTACGGCCTCGATATTTATTTTATAGGTTTTAACTTTATTAGCAGTACGCTCAACTTGCATCAGGCGCAACACTTCGTCTAAACCTAATTTTTGAATAACATACTTTAAACGCGCTTTATTACGATTTGCACGCTCGCCATAGCGATCAAACACACGAATGGTTGATTCGATATATGGTATAAGTCGATCTTCGGGCAAAAACTCCTCAACAATATGCGCCAATATAGGCTGCGCACCGAGACCGCCACCTAACATCACTTTAAAACCACGTTCGCCTGATGCGTTGATCTTGGGTATAAAACCTAAATCATGCGCGAATGAAAAAGCGGTATCCTCATCACTTGCAGAAAAAGCGATTTTGAACTTGCGCGGCATATCCTGGTTTACAGGATTACGCAGCAGATATTCAAATGCGCCATGCGCATAAGGTGAAACATCAAATGGTTCTTTCGGATCTATGCCCGCAGTAGGAGAGGCGGTGATATTACGCACGGTATTACCGCAGGCCTCGCGCAGGGTAACATCATCTTGCTCTAATTCCGCCCATAGTTCGGGCGTGCGATCCAAGCTCACATAATGTATCTGTATATCCTGGCGGGTGGTAAGGTGCAGGTTGCGGCTTGCGTACTTGTCAGACACATCGGCAATGCGCAATAACTGCTTAAAGGTCATTTTACCAAAAGGTAACTTAATACGTATCATTTGCACACCTGGCTGGCGCTGACCGTAAATACCTCTTGCTAAACGTAAACTTCTAAATTTCTCGTCATGTATCTTTCCTTCACGAAACTCCCTTATCTTTTTCTCAAGATCAATAATATCCTTCTCAACAATAGGGTTTTCAAGCTCTGTTCTGAAGCTTTGCATAATAATATTTTAGTTAAATAGATGCCATTGCAATATAAAGAAGTGCGTTAGCAAGCCAAAGATATATATAGTATATGGAAATGGTAGAATATTGTTAAAAAAAGATAAATTTTAACAATTAAATGAACATTCTGTATTAAATATTGATAAGCTTGTTTTCGCGGGCAATAATATCGGCTATGCTGGTTTCTGATAAGATCTTTAGTGTCGCATCGCGTACATCAACAAATACATCGCGTATCCCGCAGGTGGTTTCCTGGTGGCATTCATCGCACTTATGATAAAAATTTAAACTCGCGCAAGGCAGCATAGCCACAGGCCCGTCTGTAATACGCATTATACTTACCAAATAAATGTCTTTTGGGTCTTTATTTAAAGCGTAGCCACCGCCAGCCCCCTTCTTACTGTATAAAAAACCGGCGTTGCGCATATCTAACAAGATTTGCTCCAGGAACTTTTTAGGGATCCGTTCTATTTCTGCAATTTTTGATATCTGCATGGGTGGTTGATCGGCATGTTTACCTAAAATCACCAATGCTTTAATAGCATACTTCGTTTTTTTCGACAGCATTTTTTGGGGTTGATAACTAACAAATATAAGTAAAGAATTGTAATCCAATTAAAAATACCTGTTAGGTATACATTATTTTACAATTTTGTCAGAGTGCCCCAAATCTTTATCCGGGCTAACTAAATCACGCACCAATTGTTTAAGCTCTTTTATTTCAGGGAAACGTTCTTGGCGCTTCCGATCAAATAACAAGTTGCCATCTATGCTGATAGAGTATCTGCCCGCTATTTCGCTGGGTTGAAGGGTGACGCCAAAAAGGTCATCTTCAAAAGTGGTCAATAACTCTTGCGCCATATAAGCGGCACGCAGGAGCCATTTACATTTAGGGCAGTATTCTATAATTATGGTAGGTTTCATATCTGGGCTTATTAAGCGATTATAAAACGTTGGTCTGTATGAGTAGAAATCAAATGCAACTCGTCACCGACAGAAATTTTTCCTGATCCATTATGAATAAGGTTTTGACCGAAATAGATCTTATTATCTCGTCTGCGATATCTGGCAAGGGTTTTAGTAGGCTCCTTAGCGCTGGTGGAATCATTCTGGTTAATAGTGATCATGTTACATCGTGCGCATAGTTTGGCGCCGTTAAAGTTTATGTTGTTAATAGTAAAGCTATCTATTGTATCTTCACAATATGGCGCGGCTCCGCTGAAGACTATATTAGGCCGAAAGCGATCGATCTGTACTGCATTATCAAGCCGGGTATTTAAATCGTCCAGCGATGATTGACCGATTAACAAAAATGGAAAAGCGTCTGAAAATGAGGTAATATCGTTGTGTTTTGCATACTTCTCCTCAACCAGCCGCTGCGAATCATCGGGCATATAAACTAACCGTACACTAATGCCTAGTGCCTTGGTAAACCAGGCGTTAATTTCATCGCGCATTAGAACAGAAACGCAACTATCGTCCCAGATTGTAACCTGTATAAAACCCTTACTTCTAGTAGTTAATGGAATGTTAATTGAAGTATTTGTAACATTATTAGTTACCACCAAATAGCTATCATTTATGGCGGTTTTTAGTAAGGCCATTTGAGAACATTCACGCTGCGAAATAAAGCGGTTGTTGTCATCGATTAGCATCCAACGACGGTCATATTGCAGACCACGATCGGTAACCATCGCTTCATTAAGCCTAATGCCCCCCATTGATTTAATAGGATAAATATATAGTTCAGTTATCTGTAACATCTCAAAAGTCTACAGCACGCAATTTACTTAATTGATTAAGTAGTTTTACATTTTGAGGAAATAACTGCCCAAGTGCCTCGAGGTGATAACTGTAATATATTATTATCAATAATATAAGTAGAAACCCAACAAATTAGGTTAAAAGGCCGTTTTAACAACATATGATACATTTTAGCGCTACACGACGTTCAAAACAGGTCGTTTATATTTTACTTGATAAATTAGAGCATAATTATTGCTTGTGATCCTAATGATCTAAGGTTATTTAAAATCCCAATTTTAATATTGCTGTTATAAACAATGCTTCTGCCTCAAAGCGACTGAAAAATTGTTAATTAAATAAGTGGTTGTTAATAACTACTCAACACGGCGTACCAAAGTAATCGTTAATTTCGAAACAACTATTTAAAGGCGAGAAATGATAATATCTGACTTAAAGAAAGTGCTTTTTATTGCGGTGATATTATTAAATGCGTCATGCTCGGTTTACAAGCAGGTGCCTTATTTTCAAGATCTTGACCATAAAAGGATAACGCAGGAGGCGGTAGATAACTACTCGCCCTTGAAGATACAAGCGGGCGATCTTTTAGGTCTTAATGTTGCCAGCGCGAGCCCGGTTAATGAGTTTGCGCCATCAAATGCCCGTGTTACCGGTAATATTGAAACCGGTGGTAGTAATAAAGCCAATGTGCCAATGGGGCAAGAAAATTCAAATAATAACCCTGTATTTGGTTATCGGGTTAACTCGAGCGGTGAAATTACTGTACCTTATGTTGGTAAAGTGAAGGCAGCTGGTATAAGCACTGATGAGTTTGCCGAAAAATTGAAACCGTTGCTTACTCCTTACCTTAAAGACCCTATCCCCAGCGTACGCATACTAAACTTTAAAATATCCGTTGTGGGCGATGTATTAAGGCCTGATGTTTTTAACATACAAAACGAGCGTATAACTATTTTAGAAGCCCTTGGCCTGGCGGGCGATTTAAACATTACTGCTAAACGTAAAAACGTAATACTGATTAGAGAATACGAGGGCAAACGCGAATATTTACCTGTGGATCTGACGTCAAAAAAGATCTTCTCTTCTCCTTATTATTATTTGCAAAACAATGATGTAATTTATGTTGAGCCAGACCGCACAAAGTATGCGCCTGTTGACCGAGGGTACCGTACCCTCACGACCTTATTGGCTGCCATATCAGCAGCGGGCGTTTTGGTGACAGCCTATTTCTTATACTATAACAGCGACAGCCAATAGCTATTTATGTGCGCACAGAAAGTAAACACACAAACAAGCAAACGTCCTCAGGTTGTAGCTGACGACGATTTTGACCTGCGTGAAATTATTATTAAATACATTTATTACTGGCCCGTATTTTTGTTGTTTACAATGTTAACAATGATAGGGGCTTACGCTTTCCATTTAGTATCAAAGCCAACTTATGAAATAAAAGCAACCTTATTATTACAAGAGGAAAAGGCTAGTAATGACATCCAATCTTCATTACAGGAAATGGGCATTGCCGGTGCTCAAAAAAAGGTTGAAAACGACAGGGAGATATTGCAATCGCGTCGACTGATAGAAATGGTTATCAATGACCTTAAGCTTTGGGCATCTTACAAGGTTGAAGTTAATCATCTGACTGAGAATCTTTATAAAGATGAAAGCCCGGTAGAGTTTATTTTGCTGCATAGAAACCCCAATGTTAAGCCTAGCCAAAAAGTAACTATTACAATTGAAAATAGTACCAACTTTACGCTCAAAACTTCTGATCCTGAAAACTCGAACCCGGAGTATAGCTTTTCATCGCCAATTTCTACAACCCTTGGTACTTGGCAACTGGCGCCTACTGCCAGCCTTAATAGATTTATCGGAAAAACTATTGTTATCAACATTGATGACCCCAAATCTGTGGTTGATGTTTATCAGCAAAACTTAATAGTCGAGTTAAAAGATAAATTGGAATCGTCGGCAGTTGATATCACTCTAAAAGATCAGATACCCCAACGCGGCCAAGACTTTATAAATTATTTGATAACCCTATACAATAAAAACGAAGTGCTGGAGAAAAACCGAAAAACCAAGAGCACACTTGATTTTATTGATCAGCGCCTTGATTCGTTAGCCATTGAGCTCAATTCTGCAGAAAAGTCAGTGGAGGATTACAGGCGTACCCACGGGTTAACTGATGTTACGCTGCAATCGCAATCGTATATTCAAAGTGCGCAGGCAAATGAAGGGCGGCTGAATGAGGTAAATATTCAACTGAAGGTGATCAACGACGTTGAGGCTTACATAAACGCACCCAATGTCAGTGACAAAACAGTACCCACCACACTTAACATAGGCGATCAAAACCTTGTTGCTTTGGTGCAAAGTTATACTGATCAACAGCGCGAACGTGCCAGGATGTTAGCCACTACTCCGGAAATGAACCCGGCATTTGAGCCTATTAACAGGCAAATAGCTTCTACCCGGGCAGCAATAAAAGAGAATGTAAATAACATTAAATCGTCTTTACAAGTTACCCGTAAAGAACTTTTGACCGTTGGTTCAAGGTTCAGATCGTCTATCGAAAGCCTGCCGGGCGAAGACCGTGAATTGACCGCCTTAAGACGGATACAAGCCAGTAAAGAGTCTTTATATAACGTATTACTACAAAAACGTGAGGAGACAGCATTGAGCTACGCATCAACTTTGAGCAGCGCGCGTTTGGTAGATATGGCTTATGTGCTACCGCTTAAAGCTACTAAAGCTTTAATCCCGTTTATAGCGGCTATGATTTTAGGTTTACTAATCCCAGCCGGTATTATTTATCTTAGAGATACCATTAAAAATCATGTAACTAGCCGTCGTACGATAGAGAAACTGTTACCTACGGCAATCTCGGGCGAAATTGAGGAAGCTCGGTTACGATCGCAGATTGTTACAGATGACATAAACGAAAAAATGAATTTTACCTTGGTAGAGCAATTTAGGAGCCTGCGCACCCAGCTGTATTATTTGCATGATACCGAAAGTAAGGGTCGTGTCACGCTGATGGCATCCAGCGTAGCAGGCGAGGGGAAAAGCTTTATTACTTCCAATTTGGGTGTAGCATTGGCAACATCAGGTAAAAAAACGATCATTTTAGAGCTCAATATATATAGGCCGGTAATGTGCGATATATTTAACCTACCTACCACGCACCCGGGCATGAGTCATTATTTAACCTGGGAGTCATTAAAAGAAGATGTAATTCAAAATTCAGTGACTTACCGCAACCTTGATATTATAGCCAGCGGGCAGTTCATTCCTAATTTCTCTGAACTACTTGACAGAAAGCGTATAGAAATATTGTTAGACTGGCTGCGGTTGCACTATGATCATATATTGATAGATACCTCTCCGCTACAGGTTATAGGAGATGCTAACATTGTTTCAAGGCTTTGTGATATCACGCTGTATGTTGTCAGAAAAAATTTTACATCCAAGAAACAACTACCGTTCATTAATAACCTGTATGCCGAGCAGCAATTGCCAAGCATGAGTATAGTTTTTAATGGCGTAGATAGCGTTAAGGATAACTATAAAGATTATTTTCCAACCAGGTCATCTCAATAACCGATGGCGACAAATATCATACAGAAAGTGACGAGTTACATTAAATCCCTAACGGGTGGAGGCGATAAGGCCCGAACAAGTAAGGTGAATTTTAACATTGGTATATCATTTATACTGCGGGCCATTAGCGTGGTGTCTGCCTTTGCTACCATTTCATACTCTATAAAGCTATTGGATACCGATAAATACGGAATATGGCTTGCAATTTCCTCGACCGTTGGATGGATAAGTATTCTGGACATTGGCCTGGCCAATGGTTTGCGAAATAAGGTTGCAGAGTATTTGGCTGTTGCAGACTATAAAAGCGCAAAAATTGATGTGTCATCTGCCTATGCCATTATGTTGCTAATTATGGTACCTGTAATGCTGATTTTTTGTGTCGTGGCTCCCTTTATCAATTGGAATGGTGTTTTCAATACAAAACTAAACGAACGCGAATTATTACTGACGTTAATAGTGGTGTTTATCGGCCTCGGTCTGCAATTTATTTTGAAATCCATTAATTCGGTATTACAAGGTGATCAAAAGGTTTATAAGGCCAACGAGATCGCTTTGATTTGTAACGTTTCACCGCTTATTCCCATCATATTTGGTGCTCAGTATTTAAAGGGCTCCATTTTGTTTTTGGCAATGGCTCAAACCTTGCTGCCCGTTTTGGTAATGCTAGTTTATTCAGTGGTATTGTACACGCGCAATTACCGACAAATAAGCCCGTCTTTAAAAAGCGTCGACTTGAAAAAAAGCCGGTCATTGTTTAGTTTGAGCTTTGCCTTTTTTATTGTTCAGATTGCCAGAGTGTTTTTAATATCAACTACAGAAATTATCATCACACGCGAGTTTGGCGGTCACGATGTGACCACCTATAACCTGTTATTTAAGTATTACTCGGTAACTAATATTGTTATCAATATTATTATGGGTACTTACTGGAACGCCTTTACCAATGCGTTTACGCTTAATGATTTTAATTGGATACGTGCCAGCATAAAAAAGCTCGAAAAAATATCTCTGATATTTTTTGGTGTAATTGTAATGCAGGTTTTGCTCATAAAACCCGTATTTCATTTATGGGTTGGCGACGCGGTGATAGTTCCCATGGCTTTAAGTTTATGTATGGCCGCATCATATAGCATTAGCTTGTTTACCGATTTGTATGTTATTGTGCTTAATGGAACAGGTAAGGTTAAAATGCAATCCATTGTAACCATAATTACGGCCTTACTGCATATCCCGGTGGTATTAATTATGATACGTTATTTTGGCTGGGGTGTAAATAGCATTGTTTATGCCACTATACTTTGGGTAATTATACAGGGCTTTATGTGGAAACGCGAGATAGAAATAATTTTACGTAGTGGCGAACTAAAGGCGGCCAATGCTGCAAGCACTGCCTGACCCCTGAAATACCGGTATGTTGTATTTTGCCACGTTTGTATTTATGTTACTTACCGCACGCGGAACGTTTGTTTCGTTTTATAACATAAATTGGTTTTTAATAGACTTTCTTTTTATCTGGATAGGCCTTGAGCAAAGCCGGTTTACCAAACGCGATGTTCGATTTGGTGTAAGTTTCGCTGTTATATGGATTAGCTACTGTACGTTACGCTCCATATTTTTTACCAATTTACCTTCCCGATACTATGTTAGTGACATAGTCTACTTGTTTAAATATGTTTTGCCCAGCTTTTTGTTTTGCGCCCTCTTGAAAGAGCAGGCAACCTATTACCTGTCAAAGGTTATCATCGACCTTACCAAAATATCTATATTTTTCTACTGCTTCCAGCTAGTTGCCGGGCCGGCTTTATATTCCATCGGCACCGCTATAAACTTGCCCCCAGACGTGCCGGCTTATCATTACACTAATTTTTTGGTGTTTACATATGTTACAGAACACGCGCATCAAAATTCGGGGTTCTCCTGGGAGCCGGGGGCCTTTGGGTTCTTTTTGATTGTTGGTTTAATGTTACACCTGTTTAGAAACGGTTTCAAGATGGATAGCGGCACCAAATGGTTGATAGCAGGCGTTTTAACAACCTTATCAACTACTACCTATGTGGCCTTTGCCGTTGTAATGCTAATGCATTACCGGGCTAATGGTGTTAAAATAAGCACACTTGCCATATTTGCAGTGCCCGCTGCGGCCGTCGCGGTATTTAAATTACCGTTTTTGTTAGATAAGGTTGTCGAGATCTATCATCACGATATGCGAGATTTGCAAAATATAGCAACCCTCTCTGCATATTATGAAAAGGTGGGACAACAGATGCCCTTCAATCGGTTTTCGAGTGCGTTATTCATCTACAATCAATATCATGAAAAATTGATATTAGGGGTCTCTAATATATTTATCGAATCTGTCCCGTATCTTAGAAATGCCAATACGTCTAGCGGTATATTTGAATATTTTGCCAAATTTGGTATAGCTGCTTTTGTATTTTTGTTTACACGGATGTGCCAGTTCTTCAAAAAATTTGGCGCGACGGGCGAACAGTTGTTCTATTGTGTATTATTAGTAATGATTCTCGGGTTTTCTGAATCCATATTTATTTTACCCATGATGACAAACTTTTATTTTCTATATTTTTACGCTAAGCCTGATGAAGACTTGGATGAGGAAGAATTAGATGAGGGTGAATATGCCGAACAATCCCCCGTTTTACAATCATAATTATACAGATCATAAAATGACAACAAAGGTTTTAAAAATAGCCGCATTAGCTTGCTCTTACAACAGGATAGAGAAAACGAAGGTGTTTTTAAAAAGTTTAACTACACAAAACATCCCGGATGGTTACAGCCTTGATATCCATTTGCTGGATGATCAATCTCCGGATGGTACCGCTACCTTTGTGCGCGAAAATTATCCTAATGTTGATTTGATTGAGGGCTCGGGCTCATTATTTTGGGCTGGTGGCATGCATATGTTATGGGATCGGGTGCAGCAACAAGCTGATTACGATTTTTATCTGCTGTTAAATGATGACGTTAAATTGTTTGACAATGCTATAGCTCGTCTGATTGAAGCGTATCGAAAAGCGGAACATAACGGAAATATTTTATTGGGCAGTGTTAAAAGCCTGGATCTGAAAAAAATAACCTACGGGGGCCGAGTATTGTTAAACGGCTATAATGGCGACTCGGTGATGCTGGAGCCAGACGACAATGAATTACTTGAATGCCACTTAGGCAATGCCAATATTTTATTGGTGGACAAGCTTACTGTGGACCGCATAGGGATTTTATCCAACCGGTACACCCACAGTTTTGCTGATTATGATTATACGTTACGTGCGATTAGAAAAGGCAGCAAGGTTTGGATAGCGCCTGGCTATTATGGTTCTTGCGATTATGACCACGGCCGCCCTTGGATGTCGTCGGACAGACCATTGAAAGACCGTATAGCCTACATGAAAAGTCCGAAGGGCCTGGAATCTGACAGTTATCTTAAATACATCAAAGAGTTTTTTCCATTAAATTACCCTTCAGCATTTGCCAAATTATGGCTAAAAACACTGTTTCCGTTTGTTTACGACAGATTTAAGAAATAAGCCATGAAAGTTTTGATACTCCATAACGATTTGCGCGTGTATTGGAAAGGCCGGATTAAGTATTTAAGACAATTTTTGGCCCAACATGGCATAACCTTATATGCCATAGAGCTTTTTGGTAAGGGGTCGCCCTACAGTTTTGATCCATTAGATAGTGACAATTGCCTTTTCCCGGATAAAAAGTATACCGATTTAACTAGAGCCGAAATTACTAATACCCTTTTTGGAAAACTTGATGAGATCAATCCTGATGTAATTATCGGTGGTTCCATAGTTTTCTATTCGGGAGCATTGGGACTGCGCTGGTGCAAGCAACAGGGTAAGAAGTTCATCATGTTTGATGATGGTAAGCCGTCAAATATCAAGCGAAACGCCTTTGTCCAATTTATAAAAGACGCCATAACAACACAGTCAGACGCACTGTGGCTACCGTCAAAGGATTATGATGCTGAGTATGATGGCGTTTTTAAGGATCCGTTGTTTTTTCATGGTTATAACACCATCGACAATCAGCTATTCAAAATAGATGGCGATAAAACATTTGATCATAAAAGCTTAATCTGCGTAGCCAGGTTTGTAGAGATAAAAAACTTAGAGAACTTACTGCGCGCGTGGCAAGTTATCGAGCAACAAAACGATACGTATAAATTATCACTTATTGGTTCTGGGCCGCTGCATGACAAACTGGTTAACCTAACTACTGAACTTGGTCTGAAACGAGTGGATTTTTTAGGAATCATACCCAATGGTGATATACCGGCCTACTTATTTAACGCCGACGCATTTGTATTAGCTAGTTTTGCTGAGAGCTGGGGCCTTGTTGTAAACGAAGCTATGGCAGCCGGACTGCCCTTGTTGTTAAGTAATAAGATCAATGCTTCTGTAGCGTTATTGACGGAGGGTGAGAACGGTTTCGTATTTAGCCCGGATGATGTTGAGAATATTGCATCGCAGATAATGAAATTTATCAATCTTGATCAATCTGCAAAAAAAGCAATGTCTAAAAGATCTCTTGAAATCATTAACGCTATGAATTACGAGAATATGGGCGTCGAATTGCTGGCTGTTTTAAACAAGATGGCTACTCAAAAATCTAAAAAAGCCACTTTCCCGGGATCGTTATTTTTGAGATATTGGAGCGGTAGTTATAATACCGCTGGCTGGAATAAATAGTTAAAGAAATTTTTAATTACGTGTAACTTAACGCACTAATTAACAGTATAAAGCCTATACCTTAATTAATTTAATGAAAATTTATCCTCTTTGGCACTGCGTAGTAATATTGTTCTTTTTCTCGTGCAATAAGAAATGTCTTATAGCCCCGGATACAGAGCAAATTGTGACCGCTAAAACCGCACAGCCGCTGTTCGATTCAACCGAGCCCGAAATTCACATCAATTTAACTGATACTATAGTGCCTGCTAACGCGATAAGTGTTAAAACCTTTGGTACCGTTGGAAACGGTGTCACTGATGACAGCAACGCCCTGCAAAAGGCACTTAATTCAGGAAACACCCTTGTATTTCCTGCCGGAACATATATCATTAATAAAACCCTTAACGTTAAAGCAAATACCAAAATTTACGGTGCGGTTGGCGCAGTCATAAAAACCGGGACTAATATGAAAGGCACGCTGCTTACCTTAGGCAGATACTTCTATCTTAAAGACGCTAACGATTGCGTTATAAATAATATCAAATTTAGGCAGTCTACCCAATCTTTTAAATTTGCTAAATGGAGTAGTGCTTGCATTTATTTAGAAAATAGCCCGAACGGAAGATTTACCTATAATTTTTTTGATTTTAATCTTCCATATAGTAATACAGGCTTTGTAGCAATATGGGCTGGTGGCAGCGGAACACGCAATACTTTGATTAAAGGCAATCGGTTGATATCTGCCGGTATTGAGTATGCCGAGAACGGAGCAAGTGGCACCACAGTTGAAGCTAATTACATTTCGAATGCGCCTGCAGATGGATTAGTTGCACACGGCAATACGCCGGAATATTGTACAGGCAACCTAGTTACCAATAACGTCATCGAAAATTCGGGTTACATGGGCATCGAAGATTGGGGGAACATTGATGGTACCATAATCCGCAATAATACTATCAAGGGTACTGGTAAAAATGATGCAAATCACGATGCCATTGGGATATCTGCAGTGGGTGTAAACACGCAAGTTACTAATAACTCCATCACCGATGCGGTGTTTTATTATATTGAAGTAGCAGGAAGCCACAATCTTTTGGTAGAAAATAATGTCATTTACGACAATAAAAAACAGGCAATGGGTATTATCATCAACTTTACCGGTACAATGCCTGCTGTTTCTATCCTAAAAGGTACAATTATCAAAAACAACACAATCAACAACTGTTTTAAAGGTGTCGCTGTTGAAGGCGATTTTTCGCCTAATGTCGAGATCGTTTCAAACACTGTAAATAATCCGCTATTTGAAGGCATAAACGTCGACACGGCTTGCCCTTCTAATTTCACTATCACTATAAAAGATAATAACATACAGTTTACAACGCCTAATGAACGCGAGCGTAAGGGCATGCAGTTATACTCAAATTTGGCGCATGGAGCTGGAGATCAAAATATTAGCTTAATAAACAACACCCTCACATATGCCGAAGCAGCTACTGGTGGGCCCGGCCTCGAGTTTGGTATTGAAGTGGGTATAGATAACACCATACTAAATGGTAATAAAATAACAGGCAACAATATTAAAGGGTCCCAATTGCCGCTTAAAGCAATAACATCTAATTACGCTCCAACCCAAAATGTATCGTTTATTAATAACACCGTTACCGGTGCTGTCACAGAGCTGGCGCTATTTACAATAAAGACCCAAACAGGAAATAACTTTTAGTAAAACGGTTAAACTTTAAACGCTCCATCATGAGTAGTCATATTATTTATCGTTAACTATGCTCATACCCAAAAACATAATTGTTAATGCAGATGATATAGGATTAAGCCAGTCAGTTAATCGGGCCATCCTATACTCTTACCAACAAGGCTATATTAACAGTACGTCGCTATTAACCAATATGGATGATTTTGACGACGCCGTTAAGATTATCCGTAAACACCCGGAAATTATCAATATTGGTGTGCACGGTAATTTTGCTGAAGGTAAACCCCTTACCGATTTTGCCGCACAACAATTTCTTACAGCCGATGGCAGTTGGAATGTAACCAAAACCGCCAAGCTACTCCAATTGCTTGACACCCGAAGCAAAGCTGCTTTTAAAAATGAGTTGAATGCTCAGATCGAAAAAGCGCTGGCTGTAAATGTTAACATCTCGCATTTAGATTCGCATTTGCATCTGCATACTTTGCCGGCGTTTTATGCCTTGTACATTGAAGCCGCGAAAAAATATGATTTGAAGCTGCGCCTGGCTCAGACCTATAGCGAGGGGAGTTATATAAAGTTTGCTTACCGTAAATACATCAATAACAAGATAAAATCGGCAGGCATTGCGCACTCGGTATTCTTTGAAACAGTTGATAAATTTTTAGGAAACCCTGATCGACAAATGGACAGGCCGGTTGAAATAATGGTGCATCCGGACTTTAACGACGACGGTAAATTGATTGACCATGTAGACAGTACCTCTATGAGTAAATGGATGACTTTTGTAAAAGGAAAATAATGGTTTGTCGGAAAATGTTCCTACAATTAATGATCGTTATTACCTCCCAATATAATAATTCTGGTGTTTTAACCGAGAAGGGACTTTTTTAGTTTTAGATTAATAATAGCCTGGTTATTTTCAGGTGTCAATATCATTCACAAATGGAAACTTTAGTTTTAAACGAAATATTTAAATACACCATGGTTGATGTATTAGATTATACCATATTTAATAGCAACTTAAACCAGCTACGTTTTAACACGAAGTGTTTGATAAGTAGAGTTAACCAATACTCATATAGGGTGGCAGAGAAAGATGCCGATGTTAAACCCGATGGTGTTGGCATAGTGGCTGCCGCCAAAATGCTCAATGGCGAAACTGTTAAAAAAATAGCCGGCGCGGACATTCACCAGCATGCATTTTTTGGGCAATTGGGGATTGAATTTCCCCACTTTGTGGTGCCAAATCTTGCTGCCTCATCTACGGTTTATTTATAATTGCACCTTCGCTGCCTATGCAAGAAAGCATAACAGCCAATAATGTTTATTTTTAATTTTAGGTTCGAAATTTGCCTTATCTTAGCAATAGAGCGCGATCAATTAATGGAAAAAATAGAACCAAAAAACGTCAGTGAGAACACAACCGTCGGCGTGTTGGACTATGCTATTTATAGTGGTAGCGTTGCTGAACTAAGTTTTAATAAAAAGTGTTTGATCACCACGGTTAACCAGTATTCTTTTATGGTGGCCGAAAAGGATGAAGCATTTAAAAACGCGCTTATTAAATCTGACATACTTTTACCAGATGGAGTAGGTATAGTTGCCGCCGCAAAAATGCTTAATGGCGATACGGTAACAAAAATAGCTGGTGCCGATATCCACCAGCATTTACTACAAAAGTTAAATAAGGAGGGGGGCTCGTGTTTTTATTTAGGTGCGTCAGAATCAACACTTGCGCTCATCAAAAAAAGACTGTCAATAGAGTATCCAAAGATCAAAGTAAGCACCTACTCTCCGCCCTTTAAGGCCGAGTTTAGTGACGAGGATAACGATGCTATGCTGGCAGCGGTAAACGCCGTCCGTCCAGACGTGCTGTTTGTAGGAATGACTGCACCAAAACAAGAGAAATGGTCTTATAGATTTAAAGATCAGTTGGATACTAAAATTATTTGTGCTATAGGTGCGGTATTTGATTTTTATGCGGAGACCGTTACGCGCCCATCGCAGTTTTGGATTAACCTTGGCCTGGAATGGGCCGTGCGTTTGGCTAAAGAACCTAAGCGTATGGCAAAACGATACCTGTATTACGGCCCTGCCTTTGTTTTTGAGCTATTTAAAGCTAAGATCGCTAATTTACTTCCCGGCTAACATTCTTATCCCAGAAAGTCTTTATCGCATTTAAAACAAAGCCTATATAAGGACGTTGTTTTTAAGTACGGCGAACAATAATGTGTTATAAAGATTAAGACCATGAAAATTAAGCTTATACTTTTTGCAACAATCTGTATTGCTATAGGCTGCAAATCAAATAATCCAGGCCAGCCCGGCGACAGTCAAGCCCCACCGGCCGAATTAGGGAAATACGCAATAGCCCAGGCATTTCCAAATTTACCATCCATCAATAAACCAGTGGAACTTACGGCCCCTAATGATGGTACAAATCGAATTTTTGTGGTGTCACAAACCGGCGTTATCCATCAATTTGCAAACGCTGCTACCGTCAATACTAAAACGATGTTTCTGGATATCAGCACTAAAGTAGTTAGCAATGGAGAGATGGGATTGTTAGGGCTTGCCTTTGCGCCGGATTACAAAACTTCCGGATACTTTTACGTTAACTATGTTCGTAAAAATCCGGCTCTGGAGACGGTAATTGCCCGGTACAAAGTAAGCGCCTCTGATCCGAATGTGGCTGACCCTAACAGCGAAGAGATCCTGCTAACCTATGCACAGCCCTTCGAGAATCATAAAGGAGGGAAGCTAGCTTTTGGTAACGACAATTTATTGTATATAGCTACTGGCGATGGCGGCAATGGCGGCGATCCGAATGGGAATGGGCAAAACAAAAAAACGCTGCTTGGTAAAATATTGCGGATCGATGTTAGTAAAGCTGCCGTCAGTGCCAAATATGCGATACCGGCAGATAATCCATTTGTCGGCAATACAGATGGAAGCAGACATGAAATTTATGCCTACGGTTTACGTAACCCGTGGCGCTTTAGCTTTGATCAAACTACTGGTTTACTTTGGGCGGCTGATGTCGGGCAAAGCAAAGCCGAAGAAATTGATATTATAGAAAAAGGCGGTAATTACGGCTGGGTAACCATGGAAGGCAACGATTGCTATTCGGGCAACTGTGATAAAGCCGGATTGAAGTTACCCGTCTGGAGTTATGGCCGCGCGGCAGGGGGGAGTATAACCGGAGGATTTGTGTCAAGGGATAAAAATTTACCCGGTTTGGCCGGTAAATATGTTTTTGGCGATTTTGTATCGGGTAATATATGGGCATTGACTACCGCTAACAACGTCGCTGTTAATAATGATTTGATTGGCAAAGTAAGTGGAAGCTCGTTGTCTTCCTTTGGCGAGGATAGTCAGAAAAACCTATATATCCTTAATTATAGTGACGGTAAAATATACAAGTTTGTTCCTGCCCCGTAAAGCTTAATAAAATGACGCTTGGATATTTCGGGGAATTTTTTTTTGATTGCGATAAACCATTTAAACAGTTTTATGTCAAACCCCTAAAAGAGCGCTGCAATAACTATTGCCGTTTTGCCCTTTTTTAGCCATTTTAGCCCTTTATTCTTGTTTATAGAAATAATTCATTTTCGCTAATGAAAAAAATTATCGCGTGTTTGATCACTTGTTTGTTCGTTAACACTTTACAGGCGCAGGATCTTAAGATACCTAACTTTAGCTCAACCCAGCATATAAATCAAGAATTTGGTTTAGGAACTATAGATGTAACGTACGGCCGCCCGGATCTTAAAGGGCGCAAGATTTTTAATAACATTGAGCCCTATGGTGTAGTATGGCGTACGGGTGCTAATTCGGCAACCGTTATAAGGCTTTCAGATACGGTAACTTTTGAAGGAAATAAAGTACCGCCGGGCGAATATTCATTATTTACCATTCCCGGTGCGAAAGAGTGGACAATCATCATAAATAAAGTTTCCAAACAGTGGGGCGCTTACTCTTACGATAAAAAACAAGACGTAGTTAGGTTTAAAGTAAAGCCTTACCGGATATCGCCCAAAGTAGAAACTTTCACCATACAATTTGCCGGTGTAAATGTAGATCAGGGTCAGCTCCAATTGTTATGGGAACACACAGCCGTTTCAATTAAAATAAAAGCCGACATATCCGCCAATGTTATAGCTAACATTGATGAGTTAATGAAGGGCGAAAATAAACCTTACTACGTAGCAGCAGTATGGTATTATTATCATGATTTAGATATGAACAAAGCGTTAGCCTGGATGAATGAAGTTGAAAAACAACAGCCTGATGCTTACAATGTTAAATATTGGAAAGGCCGTATCCTACTAAAAATGGGTAATAAAAAAGCCGCTATAGCAGCGGCAAAAATAGGGTTAGAGATAGCTGAAAAAGACGAGAATGCTGAGTACATCCGTATGAATACAGATGTATTACGCGAAGCCGGCTACCAGGTAAAGTAATTATATAAAGTTAACTACATCTACCGAACTGAATACCGACAGACCCTTTAATACCAATAGCTTGTCTGAATTATAGCCGCGATTATTATATGCCCTGTCTTCGTCAATAACCGAACAAATGTGACCTAAGTCTGCGACAACCCGCCAACTTGGCGGAACAGCTATGGTAATACTGCCGAAGGCTTGAGATATATCCAGTTCTACAACACCATTGATATCAGCTTGCGTAAAATCAAGCTCGGTACAGCTACAAAAATTACGAATTGCACCACCTTTGAAATTTTTAGATAAGACGGTTCGTGCAACGCCGCCAAAAAGGGCCGTTGTGTTTATAATTTCGTCTGTACTTGTTATTGCTGAGCCTGATAAGATATCCATATTTTGCTTTTTATTCGTCTAAGTTATCTAACTAAGCATTAATAGAAAGCGACGGCCCGCAAGAAGATGAAAGTTGTCGGTGAAATGCCTGATTGTATCGGTAAACTAATATGGCTATCTTACATCCATCAAATATTTAAGACTAAATGAGCTGGTTTAAAAACTATAGTAATATGATTTGGCTTATTGGCGGTATTGTGGCCGGCAGTGTGGTTGGTGTTTTATTAGGTAAAGATGCAGCGGTTTTAAAACCAATTGGCGATATATTTTTGAACCTCTTGTTCGTGGCAGTAATTCCTGTGGTGTTTTTTAGTATCTCATCTGCAATAGCCAACCTGCAAGGCGGTACACAGGTTAGCCGGATATTAATAACTATGACGGCGGTGTTTCTGTTGATGGTTGTCATGGCTGCGCTGATTACCATGGCTGCATTTTGGCTCTTCCCGGTGCATGAGCAAATGAGTTTTACAGCCGGTACATTTAAACAAGATGCTGGCGGTAAATTGACCGGCGACCAGGTGACACAAATGTTTACCACCGGCGAGTTTTACCAACTCTTATCCCGTAAAAATATGCTGGCCATGATCATTTTCAGCATCTTGATCGGTTTTGGCACGTTAAGGTCGGGTGACAAAGGTGTCGCTTTCCGCGAGTTCCTGAATGCTGGCGCGGAGGTGTTTAAAAATGTATTTATTATTATTATGAAACTTGGGCCAATCGGCCTAGGAGCCTATTTTGCCTACCAGGTGGCAGTGTTCGGCCCGTCGTTATTTGGTACTTACGCTCACGTTATGGGTTTGGGGTATGGCGTTAGTATCTTTTACTTCGTAGTATTTTACAGTATTTATGCATTTATTGCCGGAGGCATTGGGGGCATTAAACGTTATTGGCAAAACAACATTATACCATCAGCTACTGCAGTTGGCACATCCAGCAGCATTGCTACTATCCCGGCTAATTTAGAGGCGGCTAAGAAGATGGGTATCAGTGATACTATTGCGGGCATTGTTATTCCATTGGGGGGCGCCTTACATAAAGATGGCTCAAGCATTTCATCAATTTTGAAAATGACCGTAGTGTTTGCCATGTTTGGTAAAGGCTTTACAAGTATTGATGTTATTTTATTAGCGCTCGGAATGACCGTATTAGTTAGTATTGTTGAGGGGGGCATCCCCAATGGTGGTTACATTGGCGAATTGTTGTTTATATCAGCTTACGGTTTCCCGCCCGAAGCATTACCGCCAACCATTATTATAGGCACTTTGATAGACCCGGTTGCCACACTTCTTAATGCTACTGGTGATACAGTGGGCGCAATGTTGATTCAAAAATTTACGGGCAAACTTTCTACTTAAACGAAAATATAGATTCGATAAAAAAAGTCCATCGCCGGATAACGATGAACTTTTTTTATCACAATACTTTGCGACTAGCTATGGTGAGCTAATTTATGTGGTTGCTGTATGTTGACTGCCATTTTGTGACAAAGGCTTTAGCGTATTCTCTAAATCCATATATTGTTTAAAGTTGCGTACGTCAGTATCGACTATGTTTTTAAATAACGGATTCAACACGTTTGCAATACTTGCGCCAACGCCGCCAGCAGGTGGCTGATAAGTAATAATCACGTCAACCACAGTGCCCGTTCCGTCTTCGGTATCTCGAAAGAAAACTTTACCCGCATTGTCTAGAACCGAATTTGGCAGTGAGCTCCAGCCGATAACTTCGCCCGGGTTGTCTTTTACAATTTCGGCATCCCAACTTATAGTGCCCACACCTGTAGGCAGCTTAAGCACCCAATGTGAACGATCACTATCAATCACTTCCACACTCTCAAGGTGATTCATAAATAATGGCAAGTTATCAAGCTTACGCCAAAAATCATATACCGCCTTACGGGGCTTATTCACTGTAAAAGCAGAGCGAATATTGACGTTGATAGGTTCTTGAGTGTCTTTACCAATTTTTTGGTAAACAGCGCAGTGGCCGGTCATGCCGCGATTCATGAGATAACCTGCGGCGCCCAATTTTAATAAGCTGGTCAAAGGGCTCGAAAATAAATTTCCTAATCCAGAGAATGCCAATTTTACGCCTGCAGCTACAGAAATATATCGCTCAGGCCAGTTTACATTAAGAGTTTCCGGATTTGCTACGTCGCTGTGCAATTTAACCGGATAGAAATTATTTGATGCCATGTTGTTTATTTATAGGTATTTCTATTTAACAGCATACCAGCAGCTAAGTTTTGCTTTTCAAAAAAATTATTAATAACCGTTACTTTGCGTTTACCAATTGTTATTCTACTTTTGCACCGCTTTAGGTTTCACTAACCATATCATCGGTTAATGAATTAAAAGGGAATACGGTGTAAATCCGTAACTGTCCCGCAGCTGTAAGCTCCGTATACCAACGTCCAATCAATTGGTCACTATCCGTTAGTTAATGGATGGGAAGACCGGACGAAAGGGGAGCAAGTCAGAAGACCTGCCAAGGCATTATACTAATTCACAGCTTTCGGGGATTGAAGCTTGGATATGATGCTCACCTGTCATAACGGCGTGTTTTCAGTCCATTATTACGTTTCCAGGAGTTTGTGTTGTTGTTATTGCAGCCATGAACAAAGTAATATTATCTGGATTTAATTATCGGCCATTTTTATGGCGATGTCTCTGGCTAGTACTATCCTTAACTCTCCCTGGCAAGGCTTTTGCCCAAAACGATACATTAAAAAAAATCAAGGAAATTAGGGTTAACGCCACAACCATGCCCGTACAGCAGGTTGTCGTTCCCTCGCAGACCATCACCGCCAGTGATTTTATAAAATACAATGCATTGAATGTGGCCGACGCTGTCCGTAATTTTTCGGGTGTGATTATTAAAGATTATGGAGGAATAGGTGGATTAAAAACCATGTCGGTGCGCGGACTAGGGGCTAACCACACCGCTGTTCTCTACGATGGTATACAAATTAACGATGCCGAGAACGGGCAAGTTGATTTGGGTAAACTTAACGTTAGTAATATTCAGAAGATATCGCTTTACAATGCACAACCCCCAAATATATTACAAACGGCACGAGCGTTTGCTGCAGCCAGCGTGTTATCCATTGAAACTACTAAGCCTAAACTCACGATAGAAAAACCCTATCAGCTAACTGCCGGTATTAAAACCGGCAGTTTTGGATTGTTTAATCCATACTTACAGTACCAGCAGCGTTTAAGTGTTGATTGGGCAGTGATTATTAACGCCTACACCCAAAATGCCAATGGCGAATACCGATACTTAGCAAGCGATGGCAAAACCGTGACCGAGCAAAAGCGTACAGGTACTGAAGTTGCAATGCAACAGGTTGATGGCGCGTTGATTTGGGATACGGATAAGAATAAACTTAACATCCATATCAACTACTTTAATTCAGATAGAGGAGTACCCGGTGTCGTTAGACCGTACACAACACCTGAAAGTGGCCAGAAACTGTATAACCGAGACTTGTTTTTGCAGGGTGCTTATCAGCATAACTGGAACAGTGGTTTGCAATTACTGATTAGTTCAAAATTCGCTCAAAACCAATTGTTTTACTTTGATCCAGATTTACAACGAACTGGTAAGGTGCTTGATCAGCATTTTGGTCAGCGGGAATATTACCAATCTGCAGCTTTAGCTTATAATTTGATGAGTAATTGGACGGTATCGTATTCAGCGGACGTCGCTCTTAATAGCCTAAACGCAAACTTGGCTAACTTTAGGTATCCAACCAGGGTAACGTTACTAAATGTGATCGCGACAAATTTAACACTGGGTGATTGGACTCTACAGGGTAATTTGCTCAGTGCTGATATTAATGAAACTGTAAAGACAGGCAGTACAGCGCCAAAGCACAGTATACTGGCACCAACGGTCATAGCAACTGTTAAGCCATTTGCAGATAAAAACCTGCAGTTCCGCGCTTTTTATAAGTACGCTTACCGGGCGCCTACATTTAATGATCAGTACTATAATTATATATCAAACCTAAACTTACAACCTGAGTTTGCCCGCCAGTATGATGTTGGTTTGAGCTATACCAAAGGTTTTTCGGGTTTGTTTAGCTATATAGGCCTAACGGCCGATGCGTATTATAATTATGTCACTAACAAGCTGGTATTTATCCCAACCCTTTATAACGGTTACACACAAAACGCTGGTAAAGTTGACATTAAAGGTTTGGACATCGGCCTTAAAACAGCTGTAGATCTACCTGCCGCTTATAAGTTTGCCTTGTCTGCCAACTACTCATACCAACATGCTTTATATGCCGATGATCAGCTATCCGACTATCTAAACCGCTTGCCTTACATTCCTCTGCATACAATTGCTTTCAATGCCGGATTGAGTAAAGGGGATTGGGGGGTATATTACAATCAAATCATCAGTTCACCCAGATACTACGAAAACAATCCCGACGCGGTTTATGTAATGCCATCATATAGTGTAGCCGATATGTCGGCAGTATACCGTGGGCAGCTATATAAATCGCCAATGACTCTTTCTCTGGCAGCAAATAACTTATTAGACAAACGCTACGATGTGGTACGCAACTACCCCATGCCGGGCAGATCATACAGAATTACATTACAAATAACTATATAATAAACAACCCATGAAACAGTTTAAACTTAATTACCTATTTGTCGCCTTAGCATTTGCTACAATGTTAGCATCATGCCGTAAAGACAAAACCAATCCTACGTCTGAAACCCCGACAGCGCAACGTGCCGGGATATACGTGCTAAACCAGGGCGGTTTTGGTAAAAGCAATAGTACCCTTACTTACTACGATTACACTACCAAAACCTTAACGGCCGATATCTTTACAGCAGCCAATAGTAATGGCCTAGGCGATGTTGGTAACGATATCGGCATTTATGGTGCTAAAGCATATATAGTGGTCAATAATTCGAACGTGATATTTGTAACCAACCGTAAAACAGCTAAGACAATTAAACAAATAACATTAAACCAGCCGCGTAACGTTGTTTTTTATAAAGCCAATGCCTTTGTAACGTCATACAACGGTACAGTATCCGTAATTGATACAGCTACCCTGACCATTACGAAAACCATTACTGTAGGCCCTAATCCTGAGCAAATGGCTATAGCAAGCGGCAAACTTTACGTAGCTAATTCAGGTGGATATGATCCAACTCCGGCAACTACAGTATCGGTGATTGATCTTGTAAGCCTGACTGAAACTAAGAAAGTAACCGTTATTGCTAACCCAACATCAGTTGTGGCTGATGCTTTTGATAACATCTATGTATTGTCGTTTGGTAATTTTGTTGATGTACAAGCCGGTATGACTATCATTGACGCTAAAACTGACCTTGTAAAATCAAAACCGACGGTGAGCCTGGGCTATAACATTCCGCTTTATGCGCAGGGCGACTTTGTATACTATGCTACAGCAGACAAGAAGATAGCTGTATATAACGGTAAAACTCAAATCCTGGCTGCAGCTAACTTTATTACAGACGGTACTGCTACTGATATGCCTTTTGCTATTTCAGGCGACCCACAGACAGGGGAGATCTTCGTGGCGACAGCCCCGAGCTACTCGGCTAACGGCACACTGTATGCTTTTGACAAGACAGGTAAAAAGGAGTACACCATCAATGTTGGCGTAATACCTGGTAAGATTGCTTTATTGAACAAATAGCAGCTTACTATACTTTTTGTATCTTAAGATAAAAGCGTAATTTTACAGCATGACTTTACAAAAACTCAACACACGCACCTTTGTATTGGTGTTTATCATAGTGGCTATGGCCGCGATACGTTTGCTAACCTTAAAGTATCAAATTTGGAGCAACTTTACACCGGTTGGGGCGCTGGCCATATTTGGCGGTGTGTATTTTACCGAGAAATGGAAAGCATATGCAGCTATACTATTGACGTTCTTTTTGAGTGATATTATCATTAACCACTCATACACCGGCCAATGGTCGTTGTGGAGCAGTTATACATTTTGGAACTGTGTTGTCTTTTCTTTGATCGTCTTTGTAGGGTCAACTATTAAGAAGATCAATGTGGGTAGCTCTGTAATTATCTTGTTGGCGCCGGTGCTGATACACTGGTTGATTATGGATTTGCCTTGGGTTAATGATGCCAATGGTTTATATCCAAAAACATTAGCTGGTTATGGTGCTGCTTTGGTTGCCGCTATACCCTTTGAGAAGAATATGCTTTTGGGTGATCTCGTATTCGGTGCTATACTGTTTGGCGGCTTTGAGCTGGCTAAGAGTAAGTACACTGCTTTACGTACCAACCATGAACTTGCGCTATAAGCTATACTAAATAACTTGAAAGCGGCCGGTTTAACCCGAGCCGCTTTTTTTATGACTATTAAGATCTATGAAAAAGATAGTAGTACTAACCGGAGCAGGGATAAGTGCCGAGAGTGGCCTGCGCACGTTTCGTGATAGTGACGGGCTTTGGGAAGGCCATGACGTGCAGCAGGTTGCTACACCCGAAGCCTGGGCGGCTAACCCGCAACTGGTGCAGGACTTTTACAACATGCGCCGAAAGGATGTACTGGCTGCCAAACCAAACGCTGCGCACATCGCGTTAGCCAAACTGGAACAGCAATATGACGTTACTATCATCACCCAAAACATTGATGACCTGCACGAACGTGGCGGATCAAGCAAGGTAATGCACCTGCACGGTATCATAACCCGTTCACAGTCTAGCATTGACCCGGCTTTGACGTACCCAATAGCGGGTTGGGGGATCAAAATGGGTGAGACCTGCGAGTTAGGCTCACATTTGAGGGCGCACGTGGTCTGGTTTGGCGAGGACGTGCCTATGATAGCGCCGGCTGCACGCATTTGCCAACAGGCCGATATCTTTATTCTGGTGGGTTCATCTTTAGCTGTTTACCCAGCCGCCGGATTGGTCAACTACGTGCATTACAATGTGCCCAAATACATCATAGACCCTAACATACCTGACATCAATCGAATTAAGAACCTGATACGGATAGCGGAGAAGGCCACGATTGGGGTGCCTGAATTCGTGAAGCAATTGCTTGAACCGGCACGCTAATCACGTTGTACTGTTTCAGAATAAATATGAAACAAGTGAATCAGGGTTTTCGTTAATGATCTTTAAATCAGCTACATGCGAAATGTAGTGAATCACTTTGTAACAGTAGCATCACTTTAATATAAAGTTGTTAACTTATTGTACATTAAACAATTGCATCCATATCATTGAGTGTAGTGGATACGGAGCGAATCACTTTGAGTGAATCACTTTTTTTATGACTCGTCCTGACCCGTCCTGAAAAAAGTTTACACTATTGGTTGTTAATACTGGTGTTAGTTTACACTTTAAAGTTAGTACTAAAATAGGTTTACACAATTACG
>NZ_JBHUON010000022.1:0-74367 GCF_042686155.1 Mucilaginibacter antarcticus
GACAACGCTACGCGTTCCCAACATCCTGACACGACAAACAAACAATAATTAATAACTTTATAAAAATAACTGTCAACCTTTTTCAGGACGGGTCATTGAAACAAAATTGTGATATTAATGAATTGATTTTTCCCTGAAACAGGCAGTATTTGATGGTCTTATTACGGTGAAAGTCGTGGTTTGTTGGCGGTAAATTGATTGATAATAGGGGTGAAAAGGGAGTGAAGTTTGTGTAGCTACTTACCTCTTTTTTAGAGCGCCTAATAATTCCGTAAAAGCACAGGCGACAAAATACTGATATTACGTTGTCTCCCAATGGCGAGGGAGCGGGTTAATAAATCGTACAGCAATGGATTTGATGCTGCGGTTGGACTCAAGGTTCGCGCTGTCTTGGTGCCGGATTGGTTAACTATGTCGAAGTCAATATGAACAGGATGTAGTTTTATCCACTTTTTGTTCCATACATTTTGTTCTAAATCTTCCTGACTTGCATTCGCTATTTTAATTAACAACGTATCGTAAGCCCGATCGTTGTTTGACGATAGTAAGATCGAGTCGCGATTATAAACTGAGTATTTTTTTATAAACGCCTCATGTTTATCTAATTTTTTTTGCAGCCCTTCCTGGCTTTGTTGACTCATTTTGCCTAATGAGTCAACGTACTTCATAAAGCTTGACTTATTGCCGGTGAATGCCGTATCTAATTCCATTTGAGTAATTTTTATGCTATCTAAAACGGCATAAACAATTTTGATAGACCCTGATCTTTTATAAATATCAATCAGCAATTTTTTATCATCATTTTGCGCTTTGCCAACGATGTGAATAACTACATCGCCATTCATAACAGTGTTTTGCGCTGATGAGGCTAGGGAGGCCGCAATTAATAAAGCTGTTAGCAGCAGGTTTTTCATCTTCAATCAAGTAATATCAATTAAAACAAATACTTAAACACTTCCGCTATTTTCAAAGCGGATTTACTTCCCGTTTCTGCGCCAATTTGAAGTGTTTCATTAAAGAGACTGTACAGCAAAGGGCTATCTAATGATAGCGGGCTGCTTTTTGAAATTTGTCTGGTTTTACCCTGGTAAGTAATTTTGCAAAGTATAAAGTCACCATCCATCACATAGTTCGGCCCTCCATCAAATGATTTTCCTTTTGCGTTGGCCACGTAATTTAGCAGCGAAGAATATTTTTCAAAAGGCTCGGATTTTACCATTATTGAATCTTGGTAAGTAGGGCGGTGTTGATGCATTATAATCAGTAATTTGTCGCTAAGTGACTTTTTTTGGCCTTTATCTGTTGTAGCTGCATACACGGCCTTGAGCGTCTGATAAGTCGTGTCGGTCTTAATTGTTTGCCAGTCAAATTCTTCCCTTAGCCTATATTTTACAGCTATTGCATTTCCTTTTTGTTGGATATTTATATTAAAATCAGTTTCCCCCCAAGCTCTACCGCCCATAAGTTCTATCGAAATGTCTTTATCTTCATTGGCATCATTTTGGGCATAAACATTAGTTAGCGGTAATACTAACAGGAGGGTAAGCAATAAATTTTTCATGTCAGGTTTCAGGTTGTAAAGGATACTAAGATAGGCAAATTCTTCTCAAGGGTGACAAGAACAGGATGAAACAGACAGGGAAATCGCTTTAGAACAAGAGGCTCCGCTGGAGCCGTTAAAACACTCCTTTATATGCTATAAACAGGTAGTTCCGCTGGAACTATTGGGCGTTTCAACTAACGACTCCATTGTAGTCTCCTGTTTATAGCGTAAAATAAAAATAAAAATGGCTCCGTAGGTGCCACCTGATCGCCATTTAGTTTCAAAGCGATTTCTCCGCTTGCGTCGTTTGCAACGAGTACTTAATAGAATTAAGCGTCTGTGACGCGATTGCTGTATGGCGGTACAATCGCCGTACCAATTAAAGCACTCGTTGCAAACGAGCGCAAGCCAAGTAATCAACAATAATAAAAAACATCATTTTGCTAGTATTTACCTAAAAACGTTTGGACGTTATGTTCGTCCCCAATTTTGAGGGACCTGGATAATAACTCATAAAGTAATGGATTTGATTGCGCATTAGGGCTATGTGCTTGGGCTATTTTGATCTCTGAGGCGGTGCTTATCTCAAAATCTATATTAACGCCATCTATCTTAACAAATTTCTCGTTCTTTTCCTTTAGCTCTAACGCTTCCTTACTTGCGTTTGCAATAGCGGCCAGTAAACTATTATACGCCGGGTATTTTTTAGCAGGTAATACAATAGATTTTGCGTGATAAACTGAATATTTTTTAATATAATCTTCGTGCCTTTCTATCACTTTTTGAATGTTTTTCTGTGTCTTTTCCGACATTTTTCCAGAAGAATCAAGATAACTGTAAAGGGTATTCCTGTTGGTGGTAAATGCAGTGTTTAATTCAAGCGCTGTGGTTTTGATACTGTCTAAAAACGAAAATGTAAGTTTGATCCAATCAGCGTCTTTATAAATAACGATGATCAGCTTTTTCTCGCCGGATGGCGGTTTAACGGTGATGTTTACAGCGATAACGCCTTTTTTAAGAGTACCCTGGCTAAAGGTTGGTACTGCATATACCAGGAAAATAAATATTAACTGCAGGTTTTTCATGTCAGGTTTGAGGTTTTGTATAAGGCTAACGTAATGGCACTTGTTTATTATTTATACCAAGAGTAGAATTTCAGGATGTTTTTAACTGCTGAACTATTTGGTTTCTTACTAAGTGAACTCTTTATAAAACTGAACAATATCGGGTTTGTATTTGCCATAGGTATATCTACTGGTATACTTCTTTTACCGGTTGGGCTAACAATCACTAAATTAAAGTTGGTAGCTTCCCTTGTTGTTATAATATAGACCCCGGGAGTTTTATTATTGGCATTTATATCTGGCGATAGTTCATCCTTACTGGCTGTTAATATTCGGTTTAATAAATTTCTGAAGGTAGTATCGTTTTTTAAGTTGACTTTTTTGGTGTCGCGGGTATAAATTCTATGTCTTTCAAAAATTTTCCCTAAAGTATCCCGGGCAAGATTATATTTTGGGTTATCATTTTTGTAAGTATATATCCTTTTATTGATGTCTTGGTATTGCGGATCCTTCCTTACTTTTTCAAAACGGATACTGTCATAAGATAGGTAAGTAATGTTTGCCAAATCATCTTTTATGTCAACATCTATCATAAAACTATGGTCATCCGCATCACTGTATGTTACACGAACTTTGATATCGCCGTTTGGAGATTTATTCTGTGCAACTACGGCTTGCAAGATTAATATTAAAGTAAGGGTAAGCATTATACTTTTCATATAAAGTTCAGGTTATAAGTACACCAAGATAGATAAATTCTTCGCAAGGGTGGCGAAACAGGTTGAAACAAACAGGGAAATCGCTTTTAGAGCAGGAGGCTCCGCCGGAGCCGTTAAAATATTCCTTTATATGCTATAAACAGGTAGTTCCGCTGGAACTATCGCGCGTTTCAACTAACGATCCATCGGAGTCTACTGTTTATAGCATAAAATAAACATCAAAAATGGCTCCGTAGGTGCCACCTTATAACCATTTAGTTTAAAAGCGATTGTCAGCTTGCGCTCGTTTGCAACAAGTACTTATTATGTTACGCGTTTGCTCAGCGGACGATGCAATCTCCAAACTAATTTAAGCACTCGTTGCAAATGAGCGGGAGCAGGTTATAAGCATACTAAGATAGACAAATCCCTATTCCGCCCCTCTATTCCAAATTTTTTCTCCCACTTTTCTACATCGTGTTAACATCATCATTAACATGCTGTAAGCTAACTAAATAGCTAAAATTGGCTATAAAGGGCATAGTAGTTTTAAATTATCGGTGGGAGAAAAAACATTTCTTCGGGATGTTGAAAACTTTTTGGTGGTAGAAAGTGTAATAAAGTGGTAAAACTACTTTACTTTTACTCTACCAAAATTCTAAAAGTGTAAAATGTCGAATTTCTTAGGAGAGTTTGATTGTAAACTGGATGCTAAAGGGCGTATGATGATACCCGTTGGCCTCAAAAAACAGCTTCCCGAAGCTGTAAGTGAGGGGCTTGTCATCAATCGTGGCTTTGAGAAGCACCTGGTTGTTTACACCCGCAAAGAATGGGACAAAATTGTTGACGACTTGAGTAAGCTTAACCAGTACGAAAAAAAGACCCGCGAATTTATTCGCTATTTCACCCGTGGCGCTTCAGAATTGCTTTTGGATGCCGCAGGCAGGGTGCTTTTACCAAAATCGTTATTGGATTATGCAGGCATTGGTGCTGATGTGGTTTTATCGTGCCAGTTTAACAAAATAGAGGTTTGGGCCAAAGAGGCGTACGATACGCAGTTGGATGATGAGCCTGAAAATTTTGCAAACCTTGCCGAAGAGGTAATGGGTAATGCAGGAAGGGGGAATAATGAGTAATTATCATACCCCGGTAATGCTGCAGCAGTGCATTGAAGCGCTAAACATCAAAAAGGATGGTACTTATATAGACGTAACCTTTGGCGGCGGCGGGCACTCGCGCGAGATTTTAAAACATCTGGGTAAAAACGGCCGCTTGCTGGCTTTTGATCAGGATGCTGACGCACAGCAAAATATGATTGACGATGAGCGTTTTGAGTTTATCGATCAAAATTTTAGATACCTGAAAAACTTTAGCCGCCTGCATGGCGCTATCCCGGTTGATGGGATACTGGCAGATCTGGGTGTGTCGTCATACCAGTTTGATCAGCCCGATCGTGGTTTTTCTATCCGCTTTGATGCGGAGCTGGATATGCGCATGAACCAGTCGGCAGAATTGACGGCGAAAGATGTAGTTAATAATTATACAGAAGCCGAGCTGCACCGCATTTTCGGCATCTATGGCGAGATCCAGAATGCAAAATCGCTGGCCAACACTATCGCGACAGCAAGACTAAATAAGCCGGTAGCAACGGTTGCCGACCTAAAAAATGTCATCGCGGCACGCATCCCCAAAGGGAAAGAGAATAAATACCTGGCGCAGGTTTTCCAGGCGCTCCGCATAGAAGTTAACCAGGAACTTGAAGCACTGAAAGATTTTTTGAACCAAACCGCCGAAGTATTAGGCGAGAATGGCAGGCTGGTGGTAATGTCTTACCACTCGTTAGAAGACAGGCTGGTAAAAAACTTCATTGCCAAAGGCAAGTTTAGCGGCGAGGTAGAGAAGGACTTTTTTGGTAATGATCAAAAACCCTTTGAGGCCATTAGCCGCGGCGCAATAATAGCGCCGGACGAAGAGATACAAAATAACAACCGCGCACGTAGTGCAAAGTTAAGGGTAGCAGTAAAGAAAGTAGTTTAACTAAGGTATATGACCAATCGTTTACGCAGCGAAATTCTGGAAGAAGAGAAGGAAAGCGAGTTGATCGTTGAGGAAAAACCTGTAAAGGAAGTTCCGGAAAACCTGTTCACTAAATTTATGGCTAACGGCTTTATAGCCGCCGAAGATGCTACACGTGCCTTACCATTTATACTGTTTTTAGCCTTTTTAGGCATGATATACATTGCTAACCGTCACCTGGCCGAAAAGAACATTCGTGACATAGCTAAACTAACTAAAGAAGTGCACGAACTAACCTGGGAGTATAAAGTTACCAAAGCAGACCTGGCTTTTAAAAGCACACAGTCTGAAGTGGCAAAAAGGGCTGACACGCTTGGCGTAAAAGAATCTATACAACCGGCGCAAAAAATAACGGTAAAGGAGGATGCTATACAATGAGTATCAGGACCAACATATTATTACGGGTGTATCTGGCCTTTGGCCTGATATTGCTTTTTGCTTTGGCCGTGGTTGTGCAAATGGGCAGGCTGCAATTTATCCAGGGTGAAAAATGGAAGGCGATGGCTTCAAAAATGTCGACTAAGTACGAGATAGTTGAAGCTACACGTGGTAACATTCTGTCTGTTGATGGCGCCTTGCTGGCTACATCTGTGCCCGAGTATGAGCTGCACATGGATATGTTTGCCGGCGGTATTTATGAGGATAAACACTTTTATGGTAAGGTAGATTCGTTAGCCGACAAATTGGCGCAACTGTATCCTGATAAATCATCAACGCAATACTCGCGCATGCTGCGCAATGCCCGTAAAGACAGCGCGCGTTACCAGTTAATACACCGCAGGGTTACTTTTCAGGAGTTAAAGCAAATTAAACAGTTCCCCATATTTAAGTTAGGTAAGTACAAGGGCGGCTTAATTATCGAGCAAAAAAATAAGCGCATGCTGCCGTTCCAGTCGTTAGCTGCCCGTACCATTGGTTACAAAAACGAGAACGTAAACAACGCGGTAGGTTTAGAGGGCGCGTATGCTGAATATATTAATGGCGAAAACGGCCGCCGCTTAATGCAGCGTATAGCGGGTGGTGTTTACATCCCTGTTAATAACGACGATGAAGAGGCGATAGCAAAGGATGGTGCGGATATTATTTCGACCATCAACGTAAACTTTCAGGACCTGGCGCAAAAAACATTAAAGAAACACCTGGACAGTATCCAGGCTGATTTTGGTACGGTTGTGCTGATGGAAGTTGCCACCGGCGAGGTGCGTGCCATAGCCAACTTTACCCGCACACCAGAGGGTGAATACAAAGAGAAATTTAACTACGCCATAGGCTATGAGGCCGAGCCGGGATCGACATTTAAGCTGGCATCATACATGGCTTTGTTAGATGACAAAAAGATTGACACCGGCACCCTGGTTGATGTGATGCATGGTGGCCCGTACCAGATAATTAACCCGCGTAACGGTCGTGTGGCTTTAAAAGTTAAAGATGCTGATGACGAAGGTGGTGTGATAAGCGCGCGTCGTGCTTTTGAAAAATCGTCGAATATTGGGGCCGTTAAATTGATTAACAAAGCATACGGCAGTAACCCTTCGGCGTTCACTGATAAATTACGTAGCTGGCACTTAAACGAGCGTAACGGATTGCAGATTGCAGGCGAGGGCCACCCTTTTGTTAAAGCAGCAGGGTCCAAGCATTGGAATAATTTGCAAAGCCTATCGCAAATGGCGTATGGTTACGAGTCGAAGTTATCGCCGTTACAAATGCTGACCTTTTATAACTCGGTAGCTAACAATGGTAAAATGATAGCGCCACTTTTTGTTCGCGAGATCCGCAGTATGGGTAACACCATAGAGCGCTTTCATGCAAAAGTTATCAACCCGCAAGTATGTTCGCCGGAAGCCTTGGCAAAAGTAAAAGGCTTGTTAGAGGGCGTTGTTTTAGAGGGTACCGGCAAAACGCATATTAAAAATAAGCTATACACCGTGGCCGGCAAAACAGGTACGGCCCAAATAGCCGATGGCAATAGGGGATACGGCGCTAAAAATTCGCACCAGGCATCGTTCTGCGGGTATTTCCCGGCTGATAATCCTAAATATTCAATGATCGTGGTAATCAGTAATCCGCGTGTGGGCTTGCACCTGGCAGCTTGGGTTGCCGGTCCGGTTTTCCGTAAAATAGCTGATAGGGTTTACGCCAGCGATATCGAAATTAAACATAAAGCACCTGCGCATTTTGTGGGTAACACCACTATGCCTAAAGTTAAGCAGGGCAATTTGGCGGCGATTAAAAAAGTATATAGCCATTTAGGCGTAAAGCCATTATACGCAAGTGCTAACGCGGGTGTTGATACCAGCGCCGGCTTGCCTTACGAAGAAAATCAATACAAAGCCGGTACCGTACCAAGTGTAAAAGGTATGGGTTTAAGCGATGCCTTGTACGTATTAGGTAACGCCGGATACAGAGTGGGTGTTAAGGGTGCGGGTGTGGTAACGGCACAGTCTGTAACTGCAGGCGCGTTTACACCAAAAGGAACAAAAATTACCCTGGAGCTGCAATGAGAAACCTGAGCGACATATTAACCGGATTGCCATTTACCGAGCTGCAAGGCGCGGCGGATGTAGAGATCAGCGCGGTAGTGTTTGATTCGCGCAAGGTGGTGCCGGGTTGCTTGTTTGTAGCCGTAAAAGGCACGCAGGTTGATGGCCACAATTATATTGCTAAAGCGATAACCGACGGGGCTGTGGCAATTATATGCGAGGACCTGCCGGGCCATACCGCTGTTGAGGCCAGCTTTTTAATGGTTGCCGACTCGGCAGTGGCATTAGGTATTGTGGCTGCCAATTTTTATGATAATCCATCGCAAAAACTAAAGCTGGTTGGCGTAACAGGTACCAATGGTAAAACTACTATAGCTACCTTATTGTACCAGTTGTTTCGCGACCTGGGCTATAAATGCGGATTGCTGTCGACTGTAGAAAATCAGATCAACGGTAAAATTATTCCATCAACCCACACCACGCCAGATCAGGTGGAACTGAATAGCCTGCTTGACGCTATGGTGGCCCAGGGCTGCGATTACTGCTTCATGGAAGTAAGCTCGCACGCGGTGGCGCAACATCGTATAGAGGGTTTGATGTTTGCCGGTGGTATATTCTCAAACCTTACCCACGATCATCTGGACTATCATAAAACGTTTGACGCTTACTTAAAAGCTAAAAAAGGATTTTTTGACGCGTTGCCTAAAAACGCTTTCGCCTTAACCAATGCCGATGACCGCAACGGCAGCGTAATGTTGCAAAATACCAGGGCCCACAAAAAAACTTACGCCTTAAAAACCATGGCCGACTTTAAGGCTAAGGTGTTAGAGAACCAGTTTGGTGGCTTACTGCTAGCTATTGACAGCGATGAGGTGTGGTTTAAAATGGTGGGCTCGTTTAACGCTTACAACTTAATGGCGGTGTTTGCTGCCGCGACGTTGCTGGAACAGGACCGAGCTAAAGTGTTAACCAGTTTGAGTAAGCTATCCGGCGCCGAAGGCAGGTTTGATTATATGATCGGCCCCAATAAAATTATTGGCATTGTTGACTATGCGCATACACCCAATGCAGTGCAAAATGTGTTGAGCACGGTTAAAGATATCCGCAAAGGGAATGAAAAAGTGATAACCGTGATAGGTTGCGGTGGCGACAGGGACAAAACCAAGCGCCCCATTATGGCTAAAGTAGCCAGCGATTGGAGCGATAAGGTAATCCTGACATCAGACAACCCACGTACCGAAGACCCGGCCCAGATTATAAAAGATATGGAAGCAGGTATCCCGGTTGCCGCTCAACGCAACGCCGTAAGCATTATTGACAGGCGCGAGGCAATTAAAACTGCCTGCATGCTGGCTCAGCCCGGAGACATCATTGTGTTAGCAGGTAAAGGACACGAAAAATACCAGGATATAAACGGAGTGAAAAACCACTTTGACGATAAGGAAGAGTTGCTGAACCAATTTAAATTGATGGCATAATGTTATACTATCTATTCACCTATTTATACGACAACTACGGTTTGCCTGGTGCAGGTGTGTTTAGATATATCTCTTTCCGCATGGCTTTGGCGGTTATTACATCTTTAATTGTAACAACCGTTTATGGCCGCCGCCTGATAGATTATTTGCGCTTTAAACAAGTTGGCGAAACGGTGCGCAACCTGGGTTTAGAGGGCCAGATGCAAAAGGCCGGTACACCTACCATGGGGGGTTTAATTATTATCCTTGGCATTTTGGTGCCAACGTTACTTTTTGCCAAGCTAGACAATATTTATATTATCATGATGCTGATTACCACCGTTTGGCTGGGTGCAATTGGCTTTTTAGATGACTATATTAAAATATTTAGAAAGAACAAAGAGGGGTTGGCCGGCAGGTTTAAAATTATCGGCCAGGTAGGGTTGGCTGTCATAATCGGCATTATTATGTATAGCAATAAAAATATTACTATACAGCAGGAAGTAAAGTTGCCCGTACAATACGACGCTAAAATTAACTACCGTGTTAAGGCCGGTAAGCCTGTTTTGTTTCAGGATGTTCCATCGCACAAAACCACGTTGCCTTTTTACAAAGACAATGAGTTTGATTATGGTAAAGTGCTGAAGTTTATAGGCCCGGGCTATGAAAATTACACCTTGATGGTGTTCATGGTTTTTGTGATCATTATTATCACCGCCATATCTAACGGCGCTAACATAACCGACGGAATTGATGGCCTGGCGACGGGTACATCGGCTATTATCGGTATCACGCTGGCCGTACTGGCGTATGTATCCGGTAACTACATTTTCTCCGATTACCTAAACATTATGTATATCCCCAACACGGGCGAGCTGGTAATTTTCGCCGGTGCTTTTGTGGGTGCCTGCGTAGGGTTTTTATGGTATAACGCCTACCCGGCCCAGGTATTTATGGGTGACACCGGTAGCTTGACCATTGGCGGCATTATAGCCGTATTTGCTATCCTGATAAGAAAAGAATTGATGTTGCCGCTGCTTTGCGGGGTTTTCCTGGTTGAGAATGTGTCGGTAATGATGCAGGTGGGCTGGTTTAAAATCACAAAGCGCAAGTATGGCGAAGGCCGCAGAATTTTCCTGATGTCGCCTATACATCATCATTATCAAAAGAAAGGTTTCCATGAGGCCAAAATTGTAACCCGTTTCTGGATTTTGGGCATTATGCTGGCCATATTAACCATTGTAACATTGAAGTTGAGATAGCGATTAGGTAAACAAGAATGAACACAAACAAACACATAGCAATACTTGGCGCCGGCGAAAGCGGTGTGGGTGCGGCATACCTTGCCCAACAGCAGGGGTATGATGTTTTTGTGTCAGACTTTGGCGCTATTGCCGGTCATTATAAAAAACAACTGCAAGACTGGGGGATCCGCTTTGAAGAACAGCAACATACCGAAGCTGAGATTTTAAAAGCGGTTGAGGTGATTAAAAGCCCCGGTATACCGGATACGGCGCCTGTCATCAAAAAGATAAAAGAATCAGGTATCCCGGTGATATCTGAAATTGAATTTGCCGGCCGGTACACAGATGCTAAGATCGTCGGTATTACAGGATCAAACGGTAAAACAACTACCACCAGCCTGACTTATTTTATCCTGAAAAACGCGGGATTAAATGTGGGCCTGGCGGGTAACATAGGTAAAAGCTTTGCCTACCAGGTAGCTACCGAGAAGTTTGACTGGTATGTATTGGAGCTAAGCAGTTTCATGCTGGACGATATGTTCAGTTTTAAGGCGGACATAGGCGTGTTATTAAACATCACACCTGATCATTTAGACAGGTATGATTATAAGATGGATAACTACACGGCGTCAAAACTAAGGATCACCCAAAATCAAACAGCTGATGATGTTTTCATCTATTGCGCTGATGATGCGGAAACAACAAAAGGAATGCAGGGCAATACCTACAAGGCGCAGCTATTGCCATTCTCTATTGAAAAACAAATAACACCGGGAGCATATCTCGATAACGACAATATTGTCATTAACACAACACAAGAACATTTTACAATGTCAATTAACGACCTGGCACTGCAAGGCAAGCACAACATCTACAACTCTATGGCCTCTGGCATAGTAGCAAAAGTGCTCGAATTACGTAGTGATACCCTAAGGGACAGTCTTGCAACGTTCAAGAATATTGAACACAGGTTGGAGTTTGTGGGCAAAATTTCGGGCATCAGTTTCATTAATGATTCTAAAGCGACCAACGTTAATTCGACCTGGTATGCGCTGGAGAGTATGACCAGCGATGTGGTGCTGATACTTGGTGGTGTTGACAAAGGAAATGACTACAACATGTTGAAAGATCTGATTAAACAAAAGGTAAAAGCCATAGTTTGTTTAGGCAAAGACAATCAACGTTTACATGAAGCATTTGAGGATGACGTTGACATCATTGTTAATACCTCATCAGCGGCTACAGCTGCGCAAACGGCATATCACCTGGCAACCAAAGGCGATACGGTGTTGCTGTCGCCTGCCTGCGCAAGTTTCGACTTATTTAAAAATTACGAAGACAGGGGAGATCAGTTTAAAGCGGCGGTGAAGGAATTGTAAGCCCCACCCAACCCTCCCCGGCAGGGAGGGCTTTAAAGCGGTAAAAAAGATAAATAAAAAGATAAATAAAAAATAAAGTCTCCCCTACCGGGGGAGATTTAGAGGGGGCTAAATGAATCAGATACTACAAAACATCAGAGGCGACCGTTGGATATGGTTGATAGTAATACTACTATCACTAATATCTATGCTATCGGTTTATAGCGCTATTGGCTCTTTGGCTTATAAGCGCGGTGTGGGTGCAGAGTCTATTTTGATGAAACACATTGCCATGATTGTCGGCGGTATCGGGCTCATGTATATCTCGCACCGTATTGACTACCGTTATTATTCCGGTATCTCAAAGTTGCTGATGTTTATTACCATACCCTTGTTGTTATATACCTCAATTTTTGGAGCTTCAATTAACGAGGCTAAAAGATGGATTGCTATCCCGGGTACCGGTTTAAGCTTCCAGACATCCGATTTAGCCAAACTGGCGCTCATCACTTACCTGGCACGTACGCTATCGCGCAAGCAAGAGAATATAAAGAATGTAAAAGAGTCTTTCATCCCTATTATGGGCGCCGTATGTGTGGTTTTTGCTTTAATAGCCTGGCATAACATGTCCACAGCTATTATGCTGTTTGGGGTTAGTATTTTACTGTTAATCATGGGCCGTATCAGCGTTAAGCAGATAGCTGTGGTAATGATGGGTGGCGCCATACTGCTGACATATATCGTTTTCTTTGGTCCGCGTAAGGGCGTATACCGTGCACGTATAGAAACCTTTATGCATCCCGATAAAGCCAACCCGGACAAATCGTTCCAGTCAGATCACGCTAAGATAGCTATAGCAAGCGGTGGCTTATTTGGTAAGGGCCCGGGCAAAAGCAGCGAGGTTAATTATCTGCCGGAAGCTTACTCGGATGAGATCTATGCTATTATAGTAGAAGAGTATGGGCTGGTTGGCGGCGTAGTATTGGTATCTATATACCTGTTCCTGCTTTATCGATGTATCAAGATAGTCACGAAGGCCCCGAAAGCCTTTGGGGCACTGCTGGCAGCCGGGTTAAGCTTTAGCTTAACCATACAGGCTTTTGCTAATATGGCCGTAGCAGTAGGGCTGGGGCCGGTAACAGGTGTGCCGCTGCCATTTATAAGTATGGGTGGTACATCAATGTTATTTACCAGTATAGCGTTTGGTATCATATTGTCAGTTAGCCGCGATATTGAAGACCCGAAAAAGGTAGTGGTTGGCGAAATAAAGGAAGTAGGCAACTTAGCAACGGTATAGTTGATATGCAGATGTGCGAATATGCAGATGTGCAGATAAAATAAATGAGATTAAAATAATCAGTGAAATCAAACAAATAAAGCGGTGAAATCAAGCAAACCAAAAAGAATCATCATTAGCGGCGGCGGCACAGGGGGGCATATCTTCCCGGCTATTGCTATCGCTAACGCTTTAAAGCGGCTTGACCCTGCTACAGAGATTTTGTTTGTTGGCGCAACTGGCCGCATGGAGATGGAAAAAGTTCCGGCGGCGGGTTATAAAATTATTGGGTTAAACATCCAGGGTATCCAGCGTAAATCTATCTGGAAAAACCTGTTGTTCCCGGTTAAATTGTTTAATAGCGTAAACAAGGCGCTGCAGATAATTAAAGACTTTAGGCCCGATGCCGCGGTTGGTGTAGGTGGTTATGCCTCTGGTCCGCTATTATATGCGGCATCATTAAAAGGTATACCGACGTTAATACAAGAGCAAAACTCGTACGCGGGGGTAACCAATAAATGGCTGGGTAAAAAAGCCAAAAAGATCTGCGTAGCCTTTGATAACATGGAGCAGTTTTTCCCTGCCGATAAGATCATTAAAACCGGCAACCCTATCCGTAAAGAGTCGGTTGATGTGGTTGGCAAAAAGATGCAGGCGCTTGAGCTTTATAACCTTGCTAATAAGAAAACCATTATGGTTACCGGTGGCAGCCTGGGCGCGCGTACGTTAAATACCGCAGTGCTTGCCGCGCTTGATAAGATCATTGCTGCCGATGTGCAGGTGATATGGCAAACCGGTAAATTTTATTATAAAAGCATTATTGAGCAACTGGGCGAAAACTATCATCCTAACATTAAAATAATGGAATTTGTAAACCGCATGGATCTGGCTTATGCCGCTGCCGACGTGATTATATCGCGTGCGGGTGCCGGTACCATTGCCGAGCTATGTGTGATTAAAAAGCCGGTTATCCTGGTGCCTTCGCCAAATGTGGCCGAAGATCATCAAACAAAAAACGCGCTGGCTTTGGTTAACGAGCAGGCCGCAGTTTTTGTGGCCGACCGCGATGCAGAAGAAAAATTGATTGATAAAGCGCTGGCGCTTTTAAATGATAAGGAGTTACAAAAGAAATTAAGCGACAACATTGGTAAAATGGCCCTGCCAAATGCCGATGATGTGATTGCAAAAGAGGTTATACAAATAATAACAATTAACAACAATTAAATCTTAGCACTACCCCGACACAACACGGGGTAGTGCTTTTTTAAAAAACAATGGAATTACGCAACATACAACGAGTTTACCTGATAGGCATTGGCGGCATTGGCATGAGCGGCCTTGCGCGCTATTTCTGTCATTTAGGCTGTATAGTTTGCGGCTATGATAAAACACCGACAGACTTAACAGACGAGTTACGGCACGAAGGTATCCAGATAGTATTTGAAGATAATTGCGAGCTGGTGCCAAAAAGTTTCCGCGATCTGGATGATAACACGCTGGTGATATACACGCCTGCCATCCCTAAAGATTCGCTTATTCTGGATTTCTTTCAGCGCAAGGGTTTTGTAATGTGGAAACGCTCGCAGGTATTAGGTTTAATCAGTCAGGGCAAGTTCACCATAGGGGTTGCCGGCACACATGGCAAAACCACTACGTCATGTATGGTGGCGCACATTCTTAAACATTCGGGTACAGACTGCTCGGCGTTTTTAGGCGGTATTGCTTCTAACTACCAAAAAAATGTTCTTTTTGGCAATAATGATATTGTAGTTGTAGAGGCTGACGAGTATGATCGTTCGTTCCTTACCCTCCATCCCGATATCGCGATAGTGACATCTATGGATGCTGATCACCTGGATATTTACGGCGATCATTCAAGTCTTACAGAATCGTTTAAGCTATACGCTTCGCAAATAAAACCGGGCGGGCAATTAATTCACCGCAAGGGCTTGCCATTAGATAATGGCTTTACTTATAGCATTACTGATGATGCCGACGCCGTAGCCAAAAATATCCGTGTCGACGATGGTAACTTTTATTTTGACTTTATAAGCGGCGATGTAAACATCAGCAACATTAAAATGGGCATTGCCGGTTTGCATAATATTGAAAACGCGGTAGCAGCCATAAAAGCAGCAATGCTGGTAGGCGTAACGCCTGATGCTGTGAAAGCAGCACTGGAAGCTTTCCGTGGCGTTAAGCGCAGGTTTGAATATATTGTAAAAACAGCGGAGCATGTTTATGTTGATGATTACGCGCATCACCCCGAAGAGTTGCGTGCGGCCATATCATCCATAAAAAGATTGTATCCAAACAGAAAACTTACCGTTATTTTTCAGCCCCACCTATATACCCGTACACGTGATTTTGTTGACGGCTTTGCAGAGGTGTTAGATATGAGCGACGAGCTGTTGCTGCTGGATATTTACCCGGCCCGCGAATTACCGATCGAGGGTGTAACATCTGCCATGATATTGGATCGAATGCATTTGCAAAACAAACAGATAATAGGTAAACAAGAAGCAATTGATAAAATAGCGGCAGACCGCCCTGAGCTATTGTTAACCGTTGGCGCAGGCGATATTGATAATTTGGTGCATCCAATTAAAGCAATTTTAGAGCATGTTTAAAAAACCAATATGGCGCACCATACTAATTAGTTTCACCTGGCTTATTAGCCTGGGTGGGGTGATAGTATTAATGAGTTTTATTGGGATAAAAAAATCAGGTATGGTATGCAAGGATGTAAAGATCTACATACCTGGCAGCCAATTCTTTATTGATAAAAAAGAGGTTGAGCTTATTTTGCAGCTAAATAGCTTTACGCTGGTAGGCCGCAAGTTAAACAACATAAACCTGCATGACCTGGAGACCCGCCTACGCGCTAACCCATTTATTGAGTATGCAAAGGTTTATGCGGATATGGATGGCATAATTATGATGGAGATTGAGCAGCGCCAGCCCAGAATGCGTATAATGAGCCAATATGATAAAGATTTTTATATAGATAAGAACGGATTAAAATTACCTTTGTCGCCCAATTTTACCGCAAGGGTATTGGTGGCAAACGGGTTTATAGATGAGCCTTTTGGCGGCAAGGTTGATACCCTGCGCACCGCATTGGCCAAGGATCTTTTTAAAACGATGTCATACATCACGGCAGATTCTTTGTGGAACGCGCAGATCTCGCAGGTGTATGTAAACCAGAAGCATGAAATAGAACTGATACCGAGGGTAGGTAACCAACGCATATTGTTAGGTACTGCCGACTCGATAGACGTAAAGTTTCATAATCTGCTGGCATTTTATAAGCAGGCATTACCACAGGTTGGGTGGGATGCTTATAAGCAGATCAATATAACATATGCCAACCAGGTAATTGGAGTGAAATTTACCAAGGCCGATTCGTTAAAAATGAAAGCCCAAAAAATCACTGCCGATTCATTAAAAACAGTAGTAGTACAAGACACATCTCTAATAAAACAGTAAATATGGATAAGAGTTCGACACAAGAAAAAAGTTCGCCAATTGTAGTGGGATTGGATATTGGTACCACCAAAATTTGCGCAATTGTTGGCCGTCGTAGTAAAAACGGCAAAATCGAAGTCCTGGGTATTGGCAAAGCCGAGTCTGCGGGTGTTACCCGTGGCGTAGTATCAAACATTGACAAAACGGTGCAGGGCATAACTGCAGCGGTAGAGATTGCGGGTGCGCAGTCAAATGTAGAGATACGCGTGGTAAACGTAGGTATTGCCGGCCAGCATATTAAAAGCTTACAGCACCGTGGCTTAATCACCCGTCGCGATTTGCAGACGGAGATTGGCCGTAAGGATATTGATAAGCTGATAGAGGATATGTACAACCTTGTTATGCCTCCGGGCGAAGAGATTATCCATGTGTTACCACAAGAGTTTACTGTTGACAGCGAGCCGGGTGTTAAAGACCCAATAGGCATGGCGGGTGTGCGCCTTGAAGCTAATTTCCATATTATATCCGGCCAGGTTACGGCTATTAAAAATATTGTTAAGTGTGTTAATAAAGCGCATTTAGAGAGCCAGGAATTGATTCTGGAGCCTTTAGCATCTTCAGAGTCTGTGTTGAGCGACGAAGAGAAAGAGGCAGGTGTTGTTTTAGTTGATATTGGCGGTGGTACTACTGATGTTGCTATCTTCCACGAAGGTATCATTCGTCACACTGCCGTTATCCCGTTTGGAGGTAACAGCGTGACAGAAGATATCCGCGAGGGTTGCTCTGTGATGCGTAACATAGCCGAGCAATTGAAGATAAGGTTCGGATCGGCCCTGGCTGAAGAGAATAAAGAAAATGAAATTGTTTGTGTACCGGGCTTACGTGGCCGCGAGCCGAAAGAGATCTCAATAAAAAACCTTGCCTTTGTTATCCAGGCACGTATGGAAGAGATTGTAGAGCATGTTTACTACGAGATAAAATCATCAGGTTACGAGAAAAAGCTAATTGCAGGTATAGTGATCACCGGTGGTGGTGCGCAGTTAAAGCACCTGTCGCAAATGGTAGAGTTTGTTACCGGTTTAGATTGCCGCATAGGTTACCCTAACGAGCATTTGGCCAAGAACGAGCATTTGCCTAAAAATATTTACGAGGAGCTGCAAAGCCCAACTTTTGCAACCGGCATAGGTCTGTTGATAAAAGGTATCCAGAAAATGGAATACAATGGTGTAATGGCTGCCCCGGTTGAGGTTAAAGAAATAAAAGACAAGTATACCGAAGAGAAAAAATTTGGCCTTTTCGGTAAAATTTTAGAGAGCGGTAAAAAGTTTATTAAGGACGATATCACCGACGAAGACTTTTTGAAATAAGCCCCACCCAAAACCTCCCCGGAAGGGAGGGCTTTAAAAGTCGATTAAAGTCTCCCCTGCCGGGGGAGATTTAGAGGGGCTGATAGGGGTGTTTATTATACTTTTCAACAACGGGTGACTTTTCCACATTATTGACATTTGTGGAAAAACCTTGTGGAAAAAGTGCTAATATTACGATGGTGAAATGTAAAATTCGTCAAATCTACATATAGCTGAAACAAAGGATTATGCAATTTGAGATGTTAAAAGAAAAGTCGTCAATCATCAAGGTAATTGGTGTTGGCGGTGGTGGTGGCAACGCGGTTAACCACATGTACAAGCAAGGTATAACAGGTGTTGACTTCATTATCTGTAATACTGACGCGCAAGCGTTAGAGCTTAGCCCTATACCTAACAAGGTACAATTGGGTGCAAGTTTAACAGAAGGCATGGGCGCAGGCTCAATTCCCGAAGTTGGCGCAAACTCAGCTATTGAAAACATTGACGATATAAAACAAATGCTGGGCACTAATACCAAAATGTTGTTTATAACAGCAGGTATGGGTGGTGGTACTGGTACAGGCGCAAGCCCTATCATTGCCAAAGCAGCTCGCGAGTTAGATATACTAACCGTAGGTATTATAACCACCCCATTCTCTTTTGAAGGTAAACGCCGTAAAATGCAGGCTGATGCCGGCATGGAAGAGTTGAAAAAATATGTCGATTCTTTCCTGGTTATATCCAACGACAGGCTACGCCAGATTTTTGGTAACTTGACGTTAGGGTCAGCATTTGCACAGGCAGATGATATTTTAACCACAGCGGCCAAAGGCATTGCAGAGATAATAACCCTGCCGGGTTACATCAACGTCGACTTTAAAGATGTGCGCACTGTGATGAAAGACAGTGGCGTATCTATCATGGGTAGCTCATCTGCTGAAGGCGAAAATCGTGCGCTGCGTGCGGTTGAAGGCGCTCTATCATCGCCATTATTAAAAGATAACGAAATTGAAGGTGCACGTTACATCCTGTTAAACATCAGCTCTGGCGAAAAAGAGGTGACGATGGATGAAGTAAGCATTATTACAGATTATATACAAGAAGAAGCCGGCCTTGCAGCAGACCTTATTTGGGGTAACTGCCGCGATGAGAATTTGGGCGACAAGCTATCGGTTACGATCATAGCCACAGGCTTTCAAACTAAAGACGAGCGCGAGAAAGAATTTAGCAGCAAGAAAATTGTAAACATGCTTGTTCCTGATGCGCCTTTAGTACGCCCTGTAATAAACGAATTTATTAACCCGGTAGCAGAAGGTGCGCCTACCGAGCCATACATTAAGGGCCAACCACAACAACCCCAAAAAGAGGAACAAGTACAAGCCGGTCTGTTTGATCTTTTCGCGTCAGCGCCAAAAGCTGAACCAGAACCGGCGGTTGTTAGATACAATTTCCAGGAAGTTGAAGAGCAGCCCGTGGCCGAAAACGAGACCGAGCTGCCTGAGTTTACCTTTAAACTTGCTGATACCGAAACCGAAACGATCATCAAGTTCGAGGCTGAGGTAGAAGAAGAAGTAGTTGAGGAGCCTGCACCAGAGCCGGTTAATGCCGACGAGCATAAAACCGACGAAACGATTGAAGAGCAATTGCGTAAGTCGCGTGAGCGTATTATGCGCCTTAAAGATTTGAGCATGAAACTGCGCAGCGGTAACATCCAGGAACTTGAAAACGTACCTGCCTACAAACGTAAAGAAGTAGCATTGCAAGAAACTCCGGCATCGCACGAAAGCCAAGTATCACGCTTCTCTTTATTGCCTGATAGCGATGGCAAGATCGAGATCCGCGACAGCAACTCATTTTTGCATGATAATGTAGATTGAGCAGCCGCTAATCATAATGGATCATATTCACAACAATATCGGAGGTGCCTTTTAAGGCATCTCCTTTTTTTTGTAATAGATGTGTGACGTCAGTCATTTAAACATCGGCCTTAAAAACCTTATATTTGCACCTTAATAACGATTAAAAGAGATAGCGTTGGATTTATTTGAAAAGATAACAAGTAGCATGGGCGGCCCGCTGGGGCAGCACCAACAATGGGCGCACGGATATTTTTCATATCCGAAACTTGAGGGAGAGATAGGCCCGCACATGCAGTTTAACGGCAAAGAACACCTAGTTTGGAGCTTAAATAACTACCTGGGCCTGGCTAATCACCCCGACGTAAGGAAAGCCGACGCGCAGGCAGCAGCTGATTACGGCATGGCATACCCAATGGGCGCGCGTATGATGTCTGGAAACTCTATCCATCACGAAGAGTTGGAGCAAGGCCTGGCGCAATTTGTAGGCAAAGAAGACGCGTTTTTATTGAACTATGGCTATCAGGGTATGGTGTCTATTATTGACACTTTGGTAAGCCGTAATGATGTTATTGTATACGATGCCGAGTCGCACGCCTGTATTATTGACGGCTTGCGCATGCACATGGGCAAACGCTTTGTTTACCAGCATAACGATATTGAAAGCTGCCGCAAGCAGCTGGAGCGTGCTACAAAACTAACCGAAGCTAGCGGTGGTGGCATTTTGCTGATCACGGAGGGCGTATTCGGTATGTCAGGCGCACAGGGTAAGCTGAAAGAGATTGTCGATTTAAAATCTGAGTTTAACTTTAGGGTACTGGTTGACGATGCGCATGGTTTTGGTACCATGGGTAAAACCGGTGCCGGTACGCACGAGGAGCAGGATTGTATTGATGGTGTTGATGTGTACTTTGGTACCTTCGCAAAATCAATGGCAGGCATAGGTGGTTTTGTTGCTGCCGATAAGCTAGTGGTTGATTATTTGCGCTACAACATGCGCTCGCAAATATTTGCTAAGGCCTTGCCAATGCCTATGGTAATCGGCCTTAAAAAGCGTTTCGAAATGTTAAAATCTATGCCGGAGCTGCGCGAAAAGTTATGGCAAGTAGCAAAAGCGCTGCAAACTGGTTTGGTAGAGCGTGGCTTTGATATTGGCGTTACCAACACTATGGTAACCCCGGTATTTTTAAAAGGCGACCTATATGAAGCCACCGCGTTAACTCGCGACTTACGCGAGCGTTGGAGCATTTTCTGCTCTATTGTGGTTTACCCCGTTATCCCTAAAGGATTGATCATTTTACGTTTAATCCCAACCGCGACACACAGCATGGAAGACGTTCAACGTACGCTTGACGCTTACAGCGAAATGGGCGAGAAGCTAAAAGCCGGCCATTATAGCGAAAAAGTTCCCCAGGCATAATCACCGTATTAAGCTAATAAGATATAAAAGGTTGCCAGCTCTTGTTTGAGTGGCAGCCTTTTTTTATGTTTATACAGTAACAAACCAGGACGACTCCAACTAACTATAATGAAATTAAATAAACTGCTTGTTTTTGCATGTTTGGCGTTAGCCGTAGCAACGATGGTGCGTTGTGGCGGCGTTGGAGATGATAAGGTTAACGATAAGTCGACGGCTGCTGCCTCAGGTCCCGGTGATGTTAAAAAAGGGCAACAGCTGGCCGCTCAGTATTGCCGGTCATGCCATCAGCTGCCTGATCCGTCCTTGCTAGACAAGGTGACGTGGCGCAAACAGGTGTTGCCGGTAATGGGTTTATACCTGGGCATAAAATACCAGGTACCAGACAGTATACTTTATTTGCAGTCTGATAACCTGGCTTACCTGCCCCAGGCGTCGGTAATTGACTCGGTAGCATGGCAGCATATCATTAATTACTATGTTAGCAAAGCACCCGAACATTTGCCTGTACCAAAAAGACCCGCGCCCATAAAAGAACTGCCTTTCTTCAAAATAATCCCCGCGCCGGCAGAATGGGTGTCTACCCGTGCTTTAACGTCCTATGTAAAAATAGACGAAAGCGTCAATCCGCACAGGCTCATTGTATGCGACGGAATGACCAATAAGGTGATTGTATTAAATGACAAGATAACCACCGTCAATTCGTCGACCATGAGTGGAGCGATAGTGGATATGGTATTTCAGAAAGATAATATTTCGGCAACTACCCTAGGCAATGATCTGTGGGCAAATAATGCAAAAAAAGGATCGGTCAAAGAGATCAGCATAGACAAAAGTGGTAAAGTTGCTATACAGGAAAAACTGATCATTGATAAACTCGGCAGGCCGGTATCTACCACCATAGTTGATTTGAATTTAGATAACATCCCCGATTACCTGGTGGGCCAATTTGGTAAAATGACAGGCCGCCTAAGCTGGTTTGAGCAGCAGGGGAGTAACATTAAAGAGCATATTCTACGCGATAAACCGGGATGTGTTAAAGCAATCGTCGACAATAAAAATACAAGCAGGGCGCCAAATATATGGGCATTGTTTGCCCAGGGCGATGAGGGTCTTTTTAAATATATCAACGATGGTAAAGGTAATTTTACCGAAAAGCGCGTCATAAGTTTCCCGCCATCGTACGGTTCAACTTATTTTGATTTGGTTGATTTTAATGGTGACGGACTACAAGATATTATTTATACCTGCGGCGATAACGGCGATTACAGCCAGATACCAAAACCATACCACGGCATTTACATCTACCTAAATACGGGCGATGAAAAGTTTGTAAACAAATACTTTTATCCTATGGATGGTTGTTACAAAGCTATTGTAAGGGATTTTGATAAGGATGGAAAGCTGGATATTGCAGCCATCAGCCAATTCCCGGGAGGGACGGATCGTAAAGAAGCATTTATATATCTGAAAGGGAGAGGCGCCCTGGATTTTCAGGCTTTCACTTTGCCGACTAATACGCCGCTAACCAATGCTATGACTATTGATGCCGGTGACATTGACGGCGATGGCAAAACAGACCTGTTGGTGGGCAATGGTTTTGTTGATCCGGTTAAGGGCAATAAACAGCCGCTTTTTATTGTGCTAAAAAACATAAACTGATTTAACGATGCGACATCCCCATAAAATATTAGTTATTGCTTTACTTACGCTGATTGTAATTGGGTTAGCGCAATGCGGTGGCCCAACCGGCGGTAATATTTACACTAAAGACGGCGCCCAGGCCGATGTGTACAGCGATGAAGATGTTGCTAAAGGAGAAGCTTTGGCGGCTAAGCATTGCCAGTCGTGCCATAGCTTGCCGAGCCCTTCGCTGCTTAACAAAGTAATATGGAAAGATAACGTACTGCCGCTGATGGGCGAATATTTAGGTTTAAAACCGGCAGCCAAATCTAATACACCGCGGATTGATGCTGCCTATAAACCAAGCTCGCCGGCGATGGACGAAAGAGACTGGCGACTGATCAACGCGTATTTTATAACTAAAGCACCTGATGAACTGCCTATTGCCGACAGAGCAGAGCCTACCCATCAATTGCCATTTTTTGAGGTGCAGTCCACGCCAGCCGAGTGGGTAGCCACGCAAGCTTTTACATCCTACGTAAAAATTGATCAAAGTGTAAAACCACATCGTTTGATAGTATGCGATGGCTTGAATAACAAGCTGGTGGTTTTAAACGATAAGGGGCAAACTATCAGCACAAGTACGTTAGATGCCGCGATAGTTGATCTGAATTTTCAGTCTGATAAAATTTTGGCCAGTGTTATCGGCTTTGATCTAAAGCCTAACGACATTATGGTAGGCAGCATCAACCAGGTGGCGTTTGATAATAAGGGGGCTATAACTATTAAAGCTAAGCCGCTGTTTGACAGGTTGAACCGCCCCTTGTCTGTAAACCTGATTGACCTTAACCAAGACGGAAAGAAGGATTACCTGATCAATCAATACGGTAACATGGCGGGTAAGCTGAGTTGGTTTGAAGGTAATACAGCCAGAAAAGAACATGTGCTTAGAGAAAAGCCGGGCTGTATTAAAGCAATTATAGATTACAATAACCCAGGTAAAGTACCTGACATATGGGCCTTATTTGCCCAGGGCGACGAAGGTGTATTTATGTACGCCAATAAAGGTAAAGGCATCTTCGAAGAGAAAAAGATTTTAAGCTTCCCACCGTCGTATGGTTCTATCAGCTTTGATCTGGTAGATTTTAACGGCGATGGTTTTAAAGATATTTTATATGCCTGCGGGGATAATGCCGACCATAGCCAGATCTTAAAACCCTATCATGGGGTATATATCTATTTAAACGATGGTAAGAATAATTTCAGCCAAAAGTATTTTTACCCTATAAATGGTTGCAATAAAGTTATCGCCAGTGATTTTGACCGCGATGGTGATCTGGATCTTGCTGCGGTTAGTGCGTATCCGTCAGAGAAAATCGTATGGGAAGGTTTTATATACTTTGAAAATACCGGCGGTTTAAATTTTAAACCCTATACACCGCCAAGCACTGTTAAGTTTACCCACGGCATGACTATAGACGCAGCTGACATTGACGGCGATGGCAAGACAGATTTGCTGCTTGGAGGTGCCTTTTCAGCAAAAAATTTAAAAGGAAACGATAAACATCCGTTGTTTCTGGTACTCAAAAACATTGTTAAGTAGTAACCAGGTGTCTAGTGGCTACTAATTGGGATACTTTACAGATTTGGTGAATAAAATCATAGCAATATTGTCCGTTATTGTTTTTAAGGTAAATTTATTTTAATATTATATAAAATAATAACGTTTAACGCTAATGTTGAAACTTTTTGCTGCCGCGACACCTTTAAAAATGTGGAAAAAAACGCGTGATTGCGGGTTTACAGCTATTTTTATTTTAATAAAAACATTATAGCTTAGCTTTTATAAATCAATACCTCATATTATTAAACAAAGAGTAATTCGATGAAAAAATTTACTGAAGTAAAAGAGCTTATCGCATCCCTTGAAGCCGATGCTGATAAGTTTTACAACAAGGGTAACAGTGCAGCCGGTACCCGTGTTCGTAAAGGTATGCAAGACCTTAAAAACCTGGCGCAAGCTATCCGTTTGGAAGTTCAGGACGCAAAAAACCAGGCGTAGTTATACTGACGGTATAACTAACAAAAAAACCCGGCTGCACGCAGCGGGTTTTTTTTTGCAATATGATTAATTAGACGCAATGGATTGCGTCTCTACGTTCAGCTAAATTTTTGGATCTCTTTAACTATCGCAGCGGCAGTTTGCTCACTAACCGGCGTTAAAGGCAAACGCACCGTGTCGCCACAAATACCTAATTGCTTTAACGCAGTTTTAACACCCGCCGGGCTGCCTTCAACAAAGCACAGGCGGGTAATGTCTATCAGGCTGTAATGGCCTTTTTCTGCCCCTTTAAAATCATGGTTAAGGCATTTACGTATCACGTCTGATGTTTGGCGCGGCAAGGCATTGCCCACTACAGATATAACACCAACGGCCCCTAGCGCTATCATGGGTAAGCTTATAGGGTCATCGCCGGATATCATCAGGAAGCCCTCAGGCTTGTCGCGCATGATTTGGTTAATTTGGTCAAAGTTGCCCGATGCTTCTTTAATGCCCACTATATTTTTAAACTCTTTAGCTAATTTAACAGTAGTGTAGGCACTTACATTGCTGCCCGTGCGGCCCGGTACGTTATATAATATTATAGGCAGATTTGCAGCTTGGGCTATGGCTTTATAGTGCTGATAAATACCCTCTTGCGTTGGTTTGTTGTAGTTTGGGCTGGCAGATAATATGGCATCATAGCCAGGTATGTCAAATGACTTTACCTGCTCAACAACTTCGGCAGTATTATTACCGCCAATGCCTGCAACCAAATTTACGCGACCATCCACCGTTTCGGCAGTAAAGGCCCAAACCTTCTTCTTTTCATCAGCATTTAAGGTGGCGGTTTCGCCTGTGGTACCTAACGACACGATGTACTCCACACCGCCATCAACTAAATAATTGATCAGTTTTTTAAGCCCGTCGTAATCTACTTGTCCGTCTGCCTGAAAAGGGGTAACTATCGCTATCCCGGTTCCGTAAAATTTGTTCATGTGTTATATTAAAGGCCGCTAAGTTAATATTTTATTAGCCGATAGTCCATAGTCCATGGTCAATAGTTTGTTGTCTTTTCGAAAACACAAGCGACAAAAGGAAACTTTGACCGATGACTATAACCCAATAGCCAGCCTTATCCCGTCGTGCGCGTTGTTGGCGCTGTTGTACGAGCGGCCATAAAGTAACTTAAACCTGAAGTATTGCACCCCAAAGCCCAGCTCATAATAGTTTTTCAACTCGGGCGATGTCAGGTAATTAACATGAACAATCTCCTGCAGCTTCAGTTTTCTGATGAGCGGAATCTTATTCGTGAAAAAGCCTGAAAAGTTATGCTGAAAATGTCCTTCCAGATATTCAGTGCGGCTGCTGTACAGGTAGTAGTTGAGCAGCAAAAAGCTGTTAATTCCTCCGCGATACAACAGTGCCTGGCTGCCGTAAAAGTGGTTGTAATCTGTATAGTAAATGCTGTTGCTATTAATAAACTTACCCGCACCAATATAAAATGCCGAGCGCCCGTATAACCCCATGCGGATATTAGTTTTTGATATATCGGCCGAGATCTTATCAAAATCAACATCAGACCCAAATACATTTTTGATGCCCTTGGTGTAGGCAAAACCTATGGTTGGATACTTTGATGGCAGAAAGCGCCTGCCGGTAGGGTAGGTGGCGTACTTGTTGCTAAAATCGTAACTAAGGCGACCGGTTATTTTAAGCGATTGGTTTTTAGCAAACAAAGGCACATTAGCATAAGGCACAAAAGGATTGTTTGAAGTATACTGCTTACGGCCGTTAAAACTAAATGCCGACGTATTGTCGAGCCAGGTACGGCTGGCAAATTCGGCATCGACACTGGCGCGGAGGCCGCCGCTAATGCGACCCCCGATAAGCACGGATGCAAATTGCTTTTGGTAAAATTTCTGAAAATTTTCTTTTGCTAACAGGCTATGCAACGTATTGGCAAATGGCGAAATAGGTTGCAGGTTGTTCATGTCCAGCACATCAGAACCGCCGCTCAAGTGGAGCGTAAACTTATTTACCGGTAGGGTAGCATCAATAACCGCGTTAAATAAATGGTTTGAAAAACCATAACCCAAGGTTGACCCAAGCCTGAAATAGCGATTATCAACCGTGTCTATCAGTTTGGTGTATGATGCTTTCCAATCAATATTGACGCCTTGAACCGTGTTGAACTGTATGGCACGCGACAGGATAGGGTCAATATGGAAATACTGTTTTTTATAGCGATTGTTACGATTGATGCCGCCAATCAATAATTTCCGGATACTGAATTTGTTATTGATCCGGTCTACCGAATCCATGTAGCCCTTAGATTCGCGCTTGGTTGCAATGGAGTCTTTCTTTTGATAATCAGCCTTTTCTTCGTCCGTGAGCGGGATGGGGCGCTCTTGCTCCCAGTAGGTACTGTCTTTTTTGTTAACGCCTTTGGTAATGCGCAATACCTCGTTAAAATCCTTTTTGTTGAAGGTGGGGTTAAGGTCGTAATTTTTATAAACGGATATAAAATAACCGCCGAACTTAAAGCCAAACAGCCCGCCGTTAAAGTCAAAACGGATGTTTGACGTTAACCAGGCTTTGTTATCAACGGGCACAAATTGCTGGTTGATTCGGATGGTATCTACCAAATTAATATTGGCTTTTTTGGTGACATACAGGTTAAGGCCCACCAGTCGCCAGCTATCTTCCTGTATGTAAATGTAGCCTTCAAAACATGGGTCGTGCTCACGGCGGGGCATCACCTTTATCTTGTTTACCGTTTTGCCATTCTCGGTAGTTTCGCCAATCCAGCGGTAGTTGTAGTAAAACAGGGCATTGTCTGCAATGGGCGATATTAGCGGGCGCAAACTAATACGCCCCCATTGCTGCAGGTTCTCGTAGAAAATAACCCGCATATCGGTAGCGCGGTTATAGCTAAAAGCCCGGTTACTACCCGATACCTTTGATGACACCATCACCTCGTGCACCTTATCGGGATATTGATAGCTGTATTTAGATTCAGACTCCGACAGGTAAATTATCCCCCGGCGGTTCGAGTCAAGGCCCATCTCTTTAGCCATCTCGTTAATGTCTCGTCCTAAAAATTTCTTAGGCGCATCCAGCAGTTTCTGCATGCCTTTTATGTAGATGTCTGCCGTAAAAGCCTTAACCTCGTTAAGGTAAGTTTTGCGTTTTTTAATCGCTTTGCGGATGATGGCATAAGCCGGGTCAACCCCGCCAACGTTTACAGTTTGCAGCTGATAAACCTCGGTGCTTAAAGTTACGTTTACAACCTTATTTTGCTTTAAGTCTACCGTACGGCTTTCTTGTTTGTAGCCCACCGCTTTATATTGTACCAGGTGCTGGCCGGGCTTTAAGCTTAAAGAATATTCGCCCTCGCTATTGGCAGATGCGCCCTGCGTGGTGTTTTTGATATACACTGCCGCAAAGGGTACGGATTTCCCGGCGTCGTCAGTTATTTTACCGCTGATGGTGAGTTGTGCAAACAGACTGCTATTAATCAGTAAAACAAAAATAAGGCTTAACGTTGACCGCATGAGGGGATTATGTTTTGCTAAGATGCAATTTATTGGCAGAAGCTTGCTGGTGGTAGTTGTTAATTATTGTTAAAGGTGTTTGTTTTAGTACGTGGCTACGGAGCGCGTTAAAGTAAGCTCGTTCAACCCTGATGTCCAATCGCTCTGCGATAAAATTAGCCCTACCGCGCTATCGCCGCTCTATACTTAGCTTCATCAAACTCCTTTTCGCTTTTGGCAATCACGATAGTTGCAGCGCCATTTCCAATAACATTAGTAATCGCTCGCGCTTCCGACATAAACCTGTCTACCCCTAACAATATCGCCACACCCTCAACAGGGATAAGCTTAATGGCCGCTAAGGTTGATGTTAGCACAATAAACCCACTACCGGTTACACCTGCGGCGCCTTTTGATGTCACCATCAATATGCCTATAATAGTTAGCTGCTGCATCAACGTTAATGGCACATGAAAAACCTGGGCCAAAAATATGGTACACATGGATAGGTAGATGGTGGTGCCATCGAGGTTGAAGGAATATCCGGCAGGAATAACTAAGCCTACAACCGATTTTGAGCAACCAAATTTTTCCAGCTTCTCCATCATCCCCGGCAGGGCCGACTCTGACGACGAGGTACCCAGCACAATCAATATTTCTTGCCTGATATGTTTAAGGTATTGCCATAGGCTAAACTTAAATAGGTAGCAAATAACATTAAGCACCACAAAAATGAACAATGCCATGGTTGCATATACAGATACCATGAGCAAAGCCAGCGGCTGCAGTGTTTTTATGCCATAAGTACTAATGGTATAAGCCATCCCGCCGAAAGCTCCGAGCGGTGCAGCCTTCATCACAATGTGCATAATGTTGAAGAAAACTTTGGAGATCTTTTCAAACAGGTTAATAACGGTTGTGCCCGTATCGCCCATTTTACTCAGCCCGATACCAAACAATATCGCAAAGAAAAGGATCTGCAAAATATCGCCTTCGGCAAAAGCTTTAAAGGCATTGCTGGGTACAATGTGCGCCAAAAAATCGCCCCATTTCATGTCAGATGCAGCCTTTTCGTAGACGGCAAGTTTGGCGGTATCAGCGGGTATGGTGCTTACAAAACCATCGCCGGGCTTAACTAAGTTGGCAACTGTAACACCAATAATAAGCGCGAAAGTGGTAACCACTTCAAAATACAACAGCGCCTTACCGCCTACGCGGCCCACCTTTTTCATATCGCTCATGCCCGCAATACCCAACACAATGGTGAAGAATATGATAGGGGCAATCAGCATGGTGATCAGGTTAATAAACGTTTTACTAATCAATTGCGCCGTAGGGGCAAAAGGTTTATAATACAGGCCTACCAAAATGCCCAGTGCAATAGCTACCAGCACCTGGAAGGTAAGGTTGTTAATCAATCGTTTCATTAACCAATTATACGATTATTCGGGATATTATCGGGTGCGCAACGCAATTCGTGGCGTCGCAATACATTGCGTCTTCTTGTACAAAGCCGGCTATATACGTTCGCGTATACCTTTTTTGCTGGTCGTTCCGGGCCTTGACGCACTTAGCTTGCCTGCTTCGTTCAAGAAAAGTGTAAGCAGGGCGGCTTCGGGCGAAATTAGGTAAAATGGGTGGCCGGTGCGGTGGCGAGGGCATTGGTAATTTTGCATGAAGTGGTGGTCTGTGCGAGCGAAGCGGGGCAAAAGGACCGGGCCCTTGGTTTTACCTAATTTGCAGGGCAAAGGCCTTGAGCGCAAAGAAGCATCCCTGCTGACTTGATTTTTGGTTCTTTTCATCAAGGAAAAGAACAAAGCCGATCCGCGGCAATTGAGCGGAGGCAAGCCACGAGTGATGGCAACGGAGCGCGTTTATTTAGACGGCATCCTGGAGTAAATGCAACCATCCCAAATAATTAATTTATTATCTTCGCTCCATGTCACCTCAGGAAGCAAAACAGCAAATTGAAACCTTATCTGCAGCGCTAAAGCAGCATAGCTATAACTATTATGTATTGGCTATGCCTGCTATAACCGACTTCGAGTTTGATAAACTACTGGAGGAGCTTACGGCTTTAGAGCGCCAATTCCCCGAGTTTTTGGATGAAGATTCGCCCACCCAAAAGGTAGGTGGTTTTGTAACCAAGGAATTTAAAACGGTAAAGCATCGCTGGCCGATGCTGTCGTTAGGCAACACCTATAATGAGCAAGAGTTGCTTGATTTCGACCAGCGCATTCGCAAAGCTATAGGCGATAATTTTGAGTATGTGTGCGAGCTTAAATTCGACGGCCTGTCGATGAGTCTTACTTACCAGGACGGTAAATTGGCCCGCGCCGTTACCCGTGGCGACGGCACACAGGGCGACGAAGTGACAACAAACGTAAAGACTATCAAGACTATCCCTAAGCAGCTAAAGAGCGGCGATTATCCTGCCGAGTTTGAAATCCGTGGAGAGGTATTTATGCACCTTAAAGCCTTTGAACGCCTGAATCAGGAGCGTGTAGATAACGGCGAGCCGGCCTACGCTAACCCGCGTAACTTTGCATCGGGCACTATAAAACTACAAGATAGCAGTGAGGTAGCTAAACGCCCGCTGGATTGTTTCCTTTATGGCTTGTATACCGAAAAGCAACTATTTAAAACCCATTGGGAGAGCCTGCAAGCCGTAAAAAGCTGGGGTTTTCATGTAGATGACCATAGTAGGTTATGTAATGATATGGAGAGCGTTTTAGCTTTCATTAACGAGTGGGACACCAAACGTTTTGATTTGAGTTATGATATTGACGGTATCGTTATCAAAGTTAACAGTTATGGCCAGCAGCAGGAACTGGGCTTCACGGCCAAATCGCCACGCTGGGCCATATCCTATAAATTTAAAGCCGAGCGCGTACAAACCGAGTTGCTTAAAGTTACTTACCAGGTGGGCCGTACCGGTGCGGTTACCCCGGTTGCTAACTTAAAACCGGTGCTACTGGCAGGCACTACCGTGAAACGCGCCACCCTGCACAACGCCAACGAAATGCTGCGACTTGATTTGCACCAGGGCGATTGGGTGTACGTTGAAAAAGGCGGCGAGATCATCCCGAAGATTATTGAGGTAAACTTAGAAAAACGTACGCCGGGTGCCGGGCGAATAGACTACATAACCGAATGCCCCGAATGTGGTGCCCCGCTTAAACGCCAGGAAGGCGAAGCCGCATTTTACTGCCCTAATGACGAAGGTTGCCGCCCGCAGATAACCGGCAAAATGCAGCACTTCATCGGCCGTAAAGCCATGAATATTGATGGTTTGGGTGATGAGACTATAGAGCAACTGTATCATCGCGGATTTATCCGCCATATCAGTGATCTGTATGACTTGCATAATAAATTGGGTGAATTGAAAACGATGGAGCGCTTCGGCGAAAAATCCATTACCAACATGTTGGATGGCATTGAAAAATCAAAACAGATGCCGTTTGAAAAAGTGCTGTTTGGCTTAGGTATTCGCTACATTGGCGAAACTGTTGCCAGAAAACTGGCCATGCACTTTAAAAACATAGATAACCTGATGGCTGCAACGCTGGAGGAACTGGTGGTAGCTGAAGAAATAGGCGAGCGTATAGCCCATAGTTTAATCGAATATTTCGGCACGCCGCAGCATCGCCAGGAAATTGAAAAGCTAAAGGCCGCCGGACTGCAGTTTGTAGCCGAACAAAAAGAAGTAATACTGGCCAGCGAGGCCTTAACGGGCAAAACCTTCATCATATCGGGCACGTTTGAACGCTCGCGCGATGAATTGAAGGATATTATTGAGCAAAACGGAGGGAAGATATTGAGCAGCATATCGGCCAAACTAAACTACCTGGTTGCCGGGGATAATATGGGGCCGGCAAAACTGGAGAAGGCGCAAAAGCTCAACGTGCCTATTATAAGTGATTCGGAGTTGTTAGAGATGATTGGAGCCCCTCCCAACCCTCCCCGGTAGGGAGGGCTTGATTTAAAGTCTCGCCAACCGGGGAGATTTAGAGGGGGCATTGTAATTTTTTCATCATCCAACAAAAAAATACCCCTTAACCATATAGCAGGTGAAAAATAATTTTAGCTTTGCCATATCAAAAGAAACATGTACCAATGAGTGTTCTAGTAAATAAAGATTCGAAAGTTATAGTTCAGGGTTTTACAGGTAATGAGGGTACCTACCACGCATCGCAGATGATTGAGTATGGCACCCAGCTTGTAGGTGGTGTTACACCGGGTAAAGGTGGCCAAACACACTTAGATCGCCCTGTATTTAATACCGTTGCTGATGCCGTTGCAAAAACGGGTGCCGATGTATCTATCATTTTCGTTCCGCCTGCATTTGCTGCCGACGCGATTATGGAAGCTGCCGAAGCCGGTATAAAAGTTATTGTATGTATCACCGAAGGTATCCCGACTAAGGATATGATTGCGGTTAAAGAATATTTGTCTGATAAAGACAGTCGCCTTATTGGCCCTAACTGCCCTGGTATTATCACTGCTGATGAAAGCAAAATTGGTATTATGCCGGGCTTTATCTTTAAAAAAGGTAACGTAGGTGTGGTTTCAAAATCGGGCACGTTAACTTACGAGGCCGTAGACCAGGTTGTTAAAGCCGGTTTAGGCATCACCACAGCCATTGGCATTGGTGGCGACCCGATTATTGGTACCCCAACTAAAGAAGCTGTTGAGTTGTTAATGAATGATCCTGACACACACGGTATCATTATGATAGGCGAGATTGGTGGCGGCATGGAAGCAGAAGCCGCCCTGTGGATCAAAGAAAACGGTACTAAACCGGTAGTAGGCTTTATTGCCGGCCAAACTGCGCCTCCGGGCCGCCGTATGGGCCACGCAGGTGCAATTGTTGGCGGTGCCGATGATACTGCTGCCGCTAAAATGAAGATCATGCGCGAATGCGGGATCCGTGTTGTAGAGTCGCCGGCCGAAATTGGCGCTGCTATGGCAGAGGAATTAGCTAAATTATAAGCCCCCTCTAAATCTCCCCCGGTAGGGGAGACTTAAAGATATAAATCCTGGCTTTGGCCGGGATTTTTTGGTTTTGCAAAGTTTGTCATTGCGAGGTACGAAGCAATCGCACGCTGCAAAGTTCGTCACCGTTCTCCTTGCGATTGCTTCGTTCCTCGCAATGACAAATGGTGCTATGTCTCCGTCAACTCCATGTAAACATCCATCCAAAAACAAATTGTCCCCCAGTTTTGTCGTATCTTGTAATGTAGCGGACGGACAAACTATCCATCTGTGAAATCAAAAATAATCTGTGAAATCATGTCTAACTATAACGAATTAACTCCCGAAGAAGAATACGTCATCCTACACAAAGGCACTGAGCGCCCTTTTACCGGCGAATTGTTGAATAACCAGGCTCAGGGCTTTTATGTGTGCAAACGCTGCGATACGCCTTTATATACATCAGAAACTAAGTTTGAGTCGCATTGTGGCTGGCCGAGTTTTGATGATGAGATTGCGGGTGCTGTAAAGCGCGTGCCCGATGCCGATGGCCGCCGGGTAGAAATAGTATGCAACAACTGTGGCGCGCACCTGGGTCACGTTTTTGAGGGCGAGTATCTGACACCCAAAAATACCCGCCATTGCGTTAATTCTTTATCCCTTAAGTTTGTCGCCAAAGCGTAATAAAACCGGGGCGATGGGTTTGTGCTCATCGCCCAAAATGTCGCCGCACTTAGATTTGCACATTTACAATAAGCTCATTCTTAGTCTCCTAAAAATACCCTCTCCGTAGCATTTAGGCATTTTGTTTATAACTTATGGGTGATGTGTAAAACTATCACTAACAACAAAAAAGCGCAACCACTATCTTTGATTTATAAGTCTTGAAAAAGCTATCCAAAAATATCGGCAACCCTGTTCGATATCACCGGAGAATGCTGCTAACTGGCAGCTAAGCTGACGTACAATGGTATAACATTTAGTAGGGATTAGTGAGGTTGATATAAGTAGTTTAAAGATGACAGGCATTGGCCTGACATTGTTTAGCAACAACTGCTTGGCGGCTCTGTCGGCTAAAATTACCAGGGTTTGAAAGACGAATTTTTGAGTTGAAATATTAAAATAGAATAAAGCGCATGGCGGAAGAAACAGAATTATTATTAAGAGAGAACAAGGATCGTTTTGTTATTCTACCTATTAAATATCCCGCCATTTGGGAAATGTATAAAAAATGCGAAGCCAGCTTTTGGACGGCAGAAGAAATTGATCTGTCTGACGATTTAAAACACTGGGAAGGTTTAAACTCGGGCGAAAAACATTTTATATCACACATCCTGGCATTTTTTGCCGCCAGCGATGGTATCGTAAATGAAAACCTTGCCGTAAACTTTATGAGTGAGGTGCAGTTACCAGAGGCACGTTGTTTCTACGGTTTTCAGATCATGATGGAAAACATCCACTCTGAAACCTACGCCTTGTTAATTGATACTTATATTAAAGACGCTACCGAAAAAGACCGCTTGTTTCACGCTATTGATACCGTACCATGTGTAGGTAAAAAGGCCGAGTGGGCGTTGCGTTGGATAAATAACGGAAGCTTTGCAGAGCGTTTAATTGCTTTTGCGGCTGTAGAGGGAATTTTCTTCTCAGGCAGTTTTTGCTCTATCTTCTGGTTAAAAAAACGTGGCTTAATGCCGGGGTTAACTTTCAGTAATGAGCTGATATCTCGTGACGAAGGTATGCACTGCGAGTTTGCTTGCTTACTATACAGAATGTTAGATAACAAACTAACAAAAGAAGCAGCTACAGCTATTATTACCGATGCTGTTGAAATTGAAAAAGAATTTGTGAGCGACGCGCTACCGGTTAGTTTAATTGGTATGAACGCTAAGCTAATGAGCCAATACATTGAGTTTGTTGCCGACCGTTGGTTGGGCGAGCTTGGTTATGATAAAGTATACGGCGCCAGCAACCCGTTCGACTTTATGGAGATGATATCCCTGCAGGGCAAAACCAACTTCTTTGAAAAACGTGTAGGCGATTATCAAAAAAGCGGGGTGTTAAATACAAGCGGAGCCGATAATAAAGGATTTTCGTTAGACGAAGACTTTTAAGGTAGTGAGTAGTGAGTTGGCAGTGGTGAGTAGAATGCGTAATAAGAATTGATGTTTTTAACGTTAGGACATACCAAATTAGATATTTATGCTATTGCAAGGCAATTTGTAAAAGCATGCTATGCCGCTGTATCGCAATTTCCAGCAGAAGAAAAATTTATATTAACACAACAAATAAAAAGGGCAGCCCTATCTGTTCATTTAAACATTGCAGAGGGGAGTTCCAGGAAATCAGAGTTAGAACGTAAACGTTTTTATGAAATAGCAAGAGGGTCTGTTATTGAAGTAGACGCTGCGTTTGACATAGCTGCTGATTTGGGTTATTGCACGCCCGAAAGTTTGCAGTTAGCAGGAGAAGCAATGGTGAAATGCTTCAAATACCTAAGTGCATTAATTAATTCAGTAGTAAAATGAACTCACCATTCACCATTAACAATTCACTATTATGTTTGTAGTAAAAAGAGACGGTAAACAAGAGTCGGTAAAATTCGACAAAATAACAGCACGGATAGAGAAACTGTGCTATGGTTTAAACCCTGCACTGGTTGACCCGGTTGATGTGGCTAAGAAAGTAATTGAAGGCTTGTTTGATGGGGTTACTACATCAGAGCTTGACAACCTTGCCGCTGAGACAGCAGCATCATTGACGACCAAACACCCTGATTACGCGTTACTGGCATCGCGTATAGCTGTGTCTAACTTACATAAAAATACCATCAAGTCGTTTTCAGAAACGATGAGTAACCTGTACACCTATATTGACCCTAAAACAGGTAAAAATGCAGCTTTACTGGCTGATGATGTAAACGATATTATTCAAAAAAATGCTGAAGAACTGGATAGCAGCATTATTTACGACCGCGATTTTGGCTTTGATTACTTTGGCTTTAAAACCTTAGAAAAATCATACCTGTTAAAACTGAATGGTAAAATAGCCGAGCGCCCGCAGCACTTGTTTATGCGTGTATCGGTAGGTATCCACAAAGAAGATATTGCCAGCGCGATAAAAACTTACAACCTGATGAGCGAGCGTTGGTTTACCCACGCTACACCTACTTTATTTAATGCAGGCACGCCAAAACCACAAATGTCGTCATGCTTCTTGTTAACCATGAAAGATGATAGCATTGATGGTATTTACGATACTTTAAAACAAACCGCCAAAATCTCGCAAAGTGCGGGTGGTATTGGCCTAAGCATCCACAATGTGCGTGCAACAGGTTCGTACATTAGCGGTACTAACGGTACCAGCAACGGTATTATACCCATGTTACGTGTGTTTAATGATACTGCCCGTTATGTAGACCAGGGCGGTGGCAAGCGTAAAGGCGCCTTTGCTATCTACCTAGAGCCATGGCATGCAGATATCTTTGAATTTTTAGACCTGCGTAAAAACCACGGTAAAGAAGAGATGCGCGCACGCGATTTGTTCTACGCGCTTTGGGTAAGCGATTTGTTTATGCAACGCGTTGAAGCTAACGAGGATTGGAGCTTATTTTGCCCGCACGAAGCACCAGGCTTAGCTGATTGCCACGGTAAAGAATTTGAGAAACTATACAAACGTTACGAGAAAGAGGGCCGTGCCCGCAAGGTGATAAAAGCACAGGAACTTTGGTTTGCTGTATTAGACGCCCAGGTAGAAACAGGTACTCCTTACTTGTTATATAAAGATGCTGCCAACGCAAAATCAAACCAGCAAAACTTAGGTACTATTAAAAGCTCAAACCTTTGTACCGAGATTTTAGAGTATACCTCGCCGGATGAGATTGCGGTTTGTAACCTGGCATCGTTAGCGTTACCACGTTATGTTATCAATGGTAAGTTTGATCACGACAAATTATACGAGGTGACTTACCAGGCTACGTTAAACCTGAACAAGATCATCGACAATAATTACTACCCGGTTAAAGAAGCCGAATATTCAAACTTGCGCCACCGCCCAATTGGTTTAGGTGTACAAGGCCTGGCTGATGCTTTTATCCTGTTACGTTTACCGTTTGAAAGCCCTGAGGCTAAACAACTGAACATCGATATTTTTGAGACGATATACTTTGCTGCAATGACAGCGTCAAAAGATCTGGCTATTGCAGAAGGCGCTTACGAAACCTTTAAGGGTTCGCCATTGTCAAAAGGAAAATTCCAGTTTGATTTATGGGATGTAAAGCCAACAAGCGGCCGTTGGGATTGGGAAAACCTGCGTTTAGATGTAATGAACCATGGTGTGCGTAACTCACTATTAGTAGCGCCAATGCCAACTGCATCAACATCGCAGATCTTGGGTAACAACGAGTGCTTTGAGCCATATACCTCAAACATATACACCCGCCGTGTATTGAGTGGCGAGTTTGTGATTGTAAACAAACACTTGCTGCGCGATTTGGTAAACCTTGGTTTATGGACCGGTAGCATGAAAGATAAGATCATCACTGCAAATGGATCTGTACAAGACATTGCCGAGATACCACAAGACTTGAAAGACCTGTACAAAACTGTTTGGGAGATTAAGATGCGTGACATTATTGATATGGCTGCAGACCGTGGCGCTTACATTTGCCAGTCGCAATCATTAAACTTGTTCATCAACTCGCCAAATGCTTCAAAACTAACTTCAATGCACTTTTACGCATGGAAGAAAGGTTTAAAAACAGGTATGTACTACCTGCGTACACAAGCAGCATCGCAAGCGGTTAAATTTACAGTAGAGAACCAGGGCGGTAAAAACATGGAAGCTGTAATACCTGAAATAGTTAACCAGGTAGCAGACGAAATACCTGCAGGCCCATCTTGCTCAATGGAAGAAGGCTGCGTTACTTGCTCAGCGTAGGCCCCGCCCAACCCTCCCCGGAAGGGAGGGCTTACTATAAAAAATTAAAAGGCCGAAATATTTTCGGCCTTTTTTAGTCATATTCAGTGAGTTAAATAGAAGTGATGTACCAAAACAAAAAAGTCTCCCCTTCCGGGGGAGATTTAGAGGGGGCTACCAAACACGAAATCATCCCCTGCGACCGTTGCGGTGCACGCATTGAATGTAAGGCAAACGCCTACACCAAATGCCAGTGCAGCGTGGTGCAGTTAACGTTGAACGAAGTGCAATACATAAGCGAAAATTACGAAGGCTGTATGTGTGCCAAGTGTTTGCTGGAGTTGCAGGAAGAGTATAGGGAGATGATGGGGATAACACAGTAAACTTATTTTATATTTGTCATCCTGGCCGTAGTGAAGGATCTTATTCGACAGATAGTTAGCCGCTTTATTAATCGCGCGTAGAAGATGCTTCGTTCCTCAGCATGTCAAAGTTATATATGTCCACCTTCACCACCCAAATACCCTGCGAATTGGATCGCCACTACTCCCTGAAAATTGTGGACGATGGTCGGGTTGCCTATGCTTATTTGTGCGAAACTGAGGACGTTGTTGGCGATGTATGGTTATATAATCAACAAGAACCGCCGCAATCATCCTTTTGGCTGCCCGAAGACATGCCCTTTTTAAATCCTAAGGAATACCTGGGCAAAGAGCCAATGATAAAACCTATCCAACAAGAAACCGAGATCCGTACAGAGTGGACGGAGTCAAAAGACGATGGTTTGATAGAGGTGGGGATTTACATTCGTGACAAATTCATTGCTTCGGTATCGGTAGGGTCAAAGCCGGGCTGGTCTGTTTTGGTGGCAAAAGACGGGCCTTTAGCTTGTGTTTACTAGCATAAATGGCATTAAAAACCTGATTTATACCCTAAAAATACTGTTGTTTCACAAGGCTTAAAAACAGCAGAAGTTAATAGGTTGTTTATTAGTTATTTATTCTTAATGCAGCTGTAAAGTTACTGACCGAAAGGTTATTTTATTTAGGTCAAATGCTTGAGTTTTTAACCATCTGTAATTCAATTATTTAACTAAAAATCTTGTTTCATTTTGTTTCACTCGGTTTTTGTAAATAGCTAATTACTAAATATTTAAGTCGAAATCTTGTTTCACTTGTTTCATTTGTGTCACACACGCGTGAAACAAACGCTACCATAGGTTCAAATAACTTGCCTAAATTAGCAGATAAATGAACTACATCCTCGTTATAAACGGCAAACCTGAAGGCCCATTTTCGATAGACGAACTTAAAGAGCGCAACATCAAGCCCGGCGACTTTGTAAAGACGGATACTATGAACGACTACAAAGAAGCTCACGAAGTTGCAGAACTACGGGCGCTGTTTGGCTTTGAAAAACAGGTTCTGCTGCAATACTTCGGCAGCTTTGACCAGCGGGCAACCGCCGCCGCGCTCGATTGGTTCTTTGTGTCCGCAGGCTGTGTTGTTCCCGCGCTTATCGTAACGTTGTTTATTAGCAACCAGGTGATAGGCTTCGGTTTGGCTTTTAGCATGCTGGTGGTGATACCGATAGTGAATCTCGTGTACCACATCATCATGGAAAGCTCGGCTAAACAGGCCACCTATGGCAAGCAGATATTAAAGATCAGGGTATGTGATATGCAGGGCAATCGCCTTACCCAAAGCCACGCAGCCGGGCGTAACCTGGCCAAAGTATTCTCGGTGCTGACCTTGTTTATTGGCTACCTGATGGCTTTCTTCAACAAGCAACAGCAGTGCCTGCACGATAGAATTGCGGGGACGCTGGTGATTAAGGATAGGTTGTAACAATCTCGTGTCGCGCTCAATGCAGGCCAATATATCCATATATTGGTGCAAAGTTAGCCCATGAAATATCTCTTTACCCTCTGCGCCTTACTCGTCACCCTTGCCACGCAAGCGCAAACCAAAGACACCCTACTACTTGCCGACCCTACCATATTTTACGACAACGGTCAGTACTATCTGTATGGAACTAGCAGCAACCGGGGCTTCACGGTCTACCAGTCAGCAGATTTGGAGCATTGGACGGGCCCGGTAGGTAAGAAAGAAGGGCACGCCCTGCTAAGAGGCGACAGCTATGGCAAGCGGGGTTTCTGGGCGCCGCAGATCTTTAAGCATAACAACAAATACTACATGGCCTATACCGCCGACGAGCATATCGCGATAGCAGAAAGTGATAGCCCACTTGGGCCGTTTACACAGAAGGTAGCTAAAGAGATCTCGGGCCCGGGTAAGCAGATAGACCCTTACATATTTAAAGATACTGATGGCCAGTTATACCTGTACCATGTCAGATTGCAGCAAGGTAACCGCATATTTGTAGCTAAGTTGAAAAGCGATATGTCTGACATTGACACCACAACCACTAAAGAGTGCCTTAGCGCCATGCTGCCATGGGAGAACACCGCAAAATCCGACTGGCCGGTAAGCGAAGGCCCAACGGTGGTAAAGCGCGATGGTCTGTACTATATGCTGTACTCATGCAACGATTTCCGCAACATCAACTACGCCGTAGGTTACGCCACCGCCACATCACCCATGGGGCCGTGGACTAAGTATACCGGCAACCCTATACTAAGCCGAGCTGTAACGGGCATGAACGGCACCGGCCACGGCGATTTGTTTACAGGCAAAGGCGGGCAGTTGTATTATGTGTTACACACGCATCATGATAACAACACGCCAAATGGGCAACGCAAAACAGGCCTTGTCAAGGTGGCGTTCACCAAAACAAGGCCTGCAGCAATAGTGGTTGATCAAAGCAGCTTTAAATTTCTGCTTACCGATAAAAAATAACTAAGCACTCAGTATAGCCGCCATATACTCGCGGCATTTGGCAACCTCTTTAACGTCGTCGCTGCCGGTGGGTACTTTGTACTCCAGCTCAATAGTGGCAGCAAATTTGTATTTCTTCTTTTTCATCAGCAACAATACATCTTTGATAGGGGTGTCGCCCTCGCCAAACGCAGTATTGGGTCCGTTGTTTACCTTGCGGTCTTTAATGTGCATGCTGGTAATACGGTCGTGATGCTTTCCAATAAAGGCCAGTACGTCGGTATTGTTACCGGCAATGTAGTGGCCAATATCAAGGTTTATGCAATTGTATTTTGATTGCTCCATAGCGGTGTCCCACAATTGCGGGGTAGCTTGGGTATGAGCATGGTAACCTACGCGTACTTTATGTTTAGTTGCTAAATCGCCAATGCGTTTGGTTTGGGCATCGTTATGCTCGGGCATTTCGCAGTTGCAATGGTCGGCGCCTAAGGCTTTGGCTGCCTTAAAGGCATATTCAATCTCGGCATCGGTATTGTTGGTGTTAAATACAACGGGCTTGTAGGCATATATGTTCACCCCGGCATCTTTAAACTTTTTACCTATGGCTTTAAATATATCCATAGATACACCTGCGCGCCAGTCGGCCATAGCCTTATTAAAGTCAGCACCCGATTGCCCTTGTGCTTTTTTAGGTGCACCGGCACTAAGCTCGGTAGCATCGCCACGCAACTCAACACCGCTCAGGTTATTTTGCAGGCAGTAGCTCAACATATCCTCGGCAGTAACGTTCTTCATGTTACGGTACGAGTAGGTTGTTACGCCTATCAGCACGCCACCAATTACAGAGTTTGGTTTATCAGCGCCGCCAAAAAAGCTATTGGCTAATGATAGTTTAGGTAATAACAGCATGCCGGTTGCGGCTAAAGCGCTGCTGCTGATAAAGCCGCGGCGCGATAGGTTATTTAATTTCATATTGATTTATAAATGGTTGCAGCCAAAATAGCGAAATTTAGCAGGTATTTAAACGCTGTAGCACTTTATTTACATAGGGCAAGCTTGCAACAATGGCAAGTGGGACGTGTCCGTCCGTTTAATTGCCGGACTCTTTTAGACGATCGGACGCTTACAAATTAGTTTGTCCGTCCGTCCGTTTTGTACCGATACCTGTTGCGGAAGGACACGTATGTATAAGCAGGGTGTCCGTCCGTCCTTTTTGTACCGGCACCTGTTGCGGACGGACAAGTATAATTAGAATATTTTACAATAAATATCTGATGATCAGTAATTTAATCGTATATTTGTATGGTAGTTCAATCTCAAAACAAATTTCTTGCATACGCCACATCGCTAACCCTTTTTATTGATATAAGAAGAGGAGAAGGGGGGAGGTGTATTAAATTTTAAGCTGATAAAATTTAATTTTTACCAGTGAAAAATGTATTGATAAATTATTACCAGTTGTTATTGTTTGATAGGTAAGTCTCGCCAACCTCGTTCCTCTCAATGATGTGCTATTGATAATTAATCAGTATTCATATTGATAAACTGATAGTCATAGTTAAGCAAGTTGCGTTAAGGATGGTAGCGGATACCGGCCTTGTGGCTAAGGCCTGCAGGCGTATGAGCGTACAGCCTGACCCGTAGGGTAACGCCTATATGATAAAGATGCCTGCAAAAAGCGTCCGTCCGCATAGTCACTGGTACAAGACGGACACCCGGACACCATGTGTTAAAAAGTCGCCATATTTTTACTGATGACTTTTTAAAGTAAACGCTGCCAAAAGCGTCCGCTCCGTCCGCTTTGTTCCGGTAAGGTTGCGGACGGACAACGTAATTACGGTTAGCCGAAGTTGCTTTCATTAACTTTTCATACTAAATACTTATCTTCGCCCCCCGAAGCAGGATTGTTTAAAGTTTATGAAATTATTAGAAGGAAAAACCGCGTTAATAACCGGAGCGTCAAAAGGCATTGGACGCAAGATTGCCGAAAAGTTTGCCGAGCATGGCGCTAATGTGGCTTTTACTTACTTATCGTCTGTTGACAAGGGCCTGGCTTTAGAGCAGGAACTGCAAAGCTTTGGTACCAAAATTAAAGGTTACCGCAGCAATGCAGCCAAATTTGACGAGGCAGAACAACTGATTAATGACATTGTAGCCGATTTTGGCGCACTGAATATAGTAGTTAACAACGCCGGTATTACTAAAGACGGACTGTTAATGCGTATGACCGAGGAGCAGTGGGACGACGTAATTGAAGTTAATCTGAAATCGATTTTCAACGTTACCAAAGCTGCATCAAAAGTAATGATGAAGGCACGCGATGGTGTGTTTATTAACATGAGCTCTGTAGTTGGCGTTGATGGTAACGCAGGCCAATCAAACTACGCGGCATCAAAAGCCGGCATTATTGGTTTCTCAAAATCAATGGCTAAAGAGCTTGGCTCGCGTAATATCCGTACCAACGTTATCGCTCCCGGCTTTATCCGTACCGAAATGACAGAGGTGTTAGACCCTAAAGTAGTTGAAGGCTGGGCAGCATCTATCCCGCTTAAACGTGCCGGCGAAACCGAAGACGTGGCCAACGCCTGCGTTTTCTTGGCGTCTGACATGGCAACTTACATCACCGGTCAGGTTATCCCGGTTGATGGTGGGATGTTGTAGCTGAAGATAGGAGATTAAAGAGTAAAGATTGGGCTTAGCAGTTAAGCCATTCCTCCGCGCGTCATTGCGAGGAACGAAGCAATCTCTACGTAGTACAATGTTCTGATAGCGTATAAATCATAATAAAAACAGCATATTTGATAATACAGATATGCTGTTTTTTATGAAGCACCTAAGCTATGAATAGACTGATTTTATTGTCTCTACTTATCCCTTGTTTGGCTTTTGGACAGCATACCAAAGGCGTCAAGCGAGGCAAATATTATATAGGCGTTGATCTTAAAGGAAAGGAAGCGGTATTAGCCAATAAATACTGCACCTGCTTTAATAATCATAAGTACAACCCCACGCAAAGACGGTCATTTTTTCCTTTTAATAAGGCAGCAAGTGTAAGGCTTATTTCATTTACCTTACCCTCTGATATAAATCAGCCTGATGATTACTCACTGGCATATACCCCAGTTTCGGCAGGGCACTATAAAATAAACACTAGGCAAATCAAGGAAAGTAAAATATTGTCAGGAGCAGCTGTCGATTCGCTTACTGATATGATGTACAATGTTGGTTATACGCCCATTAAACTCAATTTTAAATTGGTTAGCGCTCGCTACAACTGCTACGATCCGCATAATGCTATACTATTTTTTAATAATGAGGGCGAGGTTAATGAATACATCGAACTATGTTTTGATTGTGAACGGTATTTCTTAAGTTCAAGCAAAATAAAAAACACAATTTATTGCGATCAAAAGTATGATATGTTAAAAGGCTTTTTTGTAGCTCAGGGAATTAAATACGGTACGGTATTACCTTAGCATAATAAAGAGTAGCGTTAATCCTTTATCAACATTATTACAATAAACATTGACATTAATTTTGCATTTTGCGGTATACGCACAAAGCATATAACCATCGTCACGTACAACCTGTAAATGCTATTATTTTCAATCACCTGGGGGGCAGTATCCGGATGGTGGGCCCTGGTTGGCCTGCTGTTGGCTGTAGCCTACGCGTGGTTAATGTACCGGCAGCCGGTAAACCTGTCAGACAAATTTAGGTACATGCTTGCTGCGTTTAGAGGCGTAGCGGTGTTTTTAATAACCATGCTGCTGGTGTCGCCGCTGGTACGGTCTACCAATTACCAGCCACAAAAGCCGTTGGTTTTGGTTCTTCAAGACAATTCTGCCTCCATAAAATTATTCGGTGTTAACCAAAAAGACAAAGTCTCCCCACCCGGGGGAGATTTAGAGGGGGGTGTTGTTGACAACCTGGCTAAGCTTAAGCAACAGCTTGGCGATGGTTATGATGTGCAGGAATTTAACTTCGGGCATGGCTTAAACCCGGGCTTGTCGAAAACTTTTTCCGCTAGGCAAACCAACCTTGCAGCCGCGCTAAACCAGTTGAACGATCGCTTTGTAAACCAAAACATAGGCGCCTTAGTTGTGGCAACAGATGGCCTCTACAACCAGGGTGCCGACCCGCAATACGAGGCGCGCAACTTTAAAACCAGCATTTACACCATTGCCTTAGGCGATACCATAGCCCGCCGTGATTTGCTGATAGGTAATGTAAACTATAATAAGACCGCCTTTTTAGGTAATGATTTTGAGATAGAGGTGCTTACACAAGCTTGGCAAAGCCAGGGCGAGAGCATCCGCCTTAGTGTTACCGAGGGTGGGCGCCAACTGTACAGCCAGGTACAAGCGGTAAGCGGCGATGCTTTTAAACAAAATATCACCATAAAATTAAATGCCGATAAAAAGGGCATCCATAAATACAACATCGCTATCGCGCCGGTAAAAAATGAGCTGTCCACCCAAAACAACATAGAGACTATTTATGTGGAAGTGCTGGATACCAAGCAGAAGATACTGCTGGTATATGATGCCGCTCACCCCGACATCAGCGTAATAAAACAGGCAATTGAGGCTAATAAAAACTTCGAACTAAAAGCCGTACATGTAGACGATTTCGACGAAATTAAATTAGCCGATTATAGCCTGGTAATGATGCACCAGCCAAGCCCGGCAACCTTTTCCATACTAAAGGAGCTGATAACTAAAACCAAAATACCGTTATGGTATATGCTGGGCGCGCAGGCAGATATCAGCAATTTTAACACGGCTCAAAAGTTGGCTCAAATAAGCGCAGTAAGGTTTGATATGCAAGAGGTGTTTGCACAGCCGGTGGCTGATTTCGCATCGTTTACATTAACAGACTCCACCTTGCAAAAAATTGGCAAAATGCCGCCTTTAATGGCGCCTTTTGCCAGTTATACCACCAACGTAACCAACGGCACCTTGTTAAAGCAACGCATTGGCACGGTAGCCACCAGTTACCCGGTATTGTTATTTGGCGATGATAATGGCCGCCGCACAGGTATTCTTACCAGCGAGGGCCTGTGGCGTTGGCAGCTGGCCGAGTTTGAAGCCTATAACAACCATACCGCCATGGAGGAGTTGTTTAGCCAGAGCGTACAGTACCTTACTGCCAACGCCAACAGGCAGCGTTTTAGGGCCTACCCGGCAAAGAATATTTTTGACGAAGGCGAGAACGTGCTGCTTAACGCCGAGCTGTACAACGACGCGCTTGAGTTGGTAAACACCCCCGATGTTAAGATTGAATTTAAAAATGCCCAAGGCAAAAACTACAGTTTTTTGGCTACCCGCAACGGCCAAAGCTATCGCCTTGATGCCGGTACGTTACCGGTGGGCGAGTACACTTATTCGGCATCAACCAAATTAGGTCCACGGGCTTTTAATGCCAATGGGCAGCTTACGGTTAAACCGCTTAACCTGGAGATTCGCCAAAGTGCCGCTAATCATCAGCTGTTAAGAAATATCGCGCAACAAAGTGGAGGTAAATTTATGAAGCCTTCAGAAATTGATCAGTTAGCCAACCTCATCAAAAAGAACGAGAACATCAAAACCCTGGTGTACGAGGACAAGCATTACAGCGACATGATCGACGTAAAATGGATCTTCGGCCTGATATTGCTACTGCTAAGCGCCGAGTGGTTTTTGCGAAAACGTGAGGGCGAGGTGTAAGGCAAGCCAAACGAGAATTGTTAGGTATCAAAAAGTAGCCGGCCAGCTTTCCCGGTCCTGACGGGAAGATGAGAACTATTATCGAAGAACAAGCTAAAGATTTTAACTATAAAAGATTAAAAGAGGATGTTAAGTTGCTATTGACGCATAACGGCAAGTAAGCTCCGAAATACGGCAACGATTGCACACTTATATCGCTTTAGGTATGGGGTATGCACTTCAATTGGCTAATTTTATATTAACCAATTGAAAATTTTATGAGCAGTATATTGAACCTAAACAAGCATGGTCTGGTAGTTTTAAAGTGTTTTTTTGTTGCGTTTGTTACGGCTGGTTCTGCCGGTCCAAGCGTCGCGCAGCAAAGTAAAAAACCATCGGCCCCAGCTGTATTACCCGGCAAAGGTGCAGCGCAATTCGATTTCTTTTATGCGGGCGAGGCCAAGCAACGCAATATGTACATTGTAAAAAATGGTAAGGTCACCTGGTCGTACCTTGATTCGACCGGCCGTGGCGAAATTAGCGACGCGGTCTTGACTAAAAACGGCAATGTGCTCTTCGCGCACCAATTCGGCGTTACCCTTATCGACAAAAACAAAAAGGTGCTGTGGCATTACGAGGCACCCAAAGATCACGAAACCCATACTGCGCAGCCCATAGGCACCGATCATGTAGTGTTTATACAAAATGGCGATACCGCAAAACTATTTGTAATGAACATTAAAACCAATAAAATTGTGCAGCAGTTTCCGTTAGAGACGCGTGGCAAGGGTGCTCACGGTCAGTTCCGTCATGCACGGTTAACGCCAAAAGGCACTTATCTGGTAGCACATATGGATTTGGGTAAGGTGCGCGAGTATAACGTTAACGGCGAGCAATTGCTATCCGTAGATATGCCGGGTATCTGGGCTGTAGAGCCACTAAAAAATGGAAATATATTAGCTTGTGGCCACGAAGGTAGCCGCACTTCGTTTACCCGAGAACTAAATAGTAAGGGCGCAGTAGTTTGGGAATATATGATGAGTGATCTGCCCAATTACCGTTTCCTTGAACCTCAAATAGCCGTCCGCCGTGCTAATGGCAACACGCTAATTAACAACTGGTTTAACCAGTGGGGCGGTAAGTTTGATGCCAATGACGCGGAGGTGCAGGCCATAGAAGTAACCCCCGATAAGAAGATAGTATGGGCCTTGCGCGAATGGGCAGCTCCATTAAACCTGGGTCCATCAACCATTATCCAGCCTTTAAATGATGCTAACGCGATAACAGAAAATGTGCATTTTGGGTATATACAGTAGTTTGACCCGGTAAACTCTAATATATTGTCGATTGCCTCTTCTATTTTCGCTAAACATTTCTATTTTTGTACCAAATAAAAAAATACGCACTATGGACTCAATGAAGGAAGCAAACTCAGAACGTCACTATATATTATTAGTTATCGCGATAGTTATCGGCTTAGTGGGCGTTTACTTACGCTTCGCCGATTTTAGACATGCTTCGGCGGTTGCTAACATTGTTTTAGCTATTGGCGCTGGTGTAGGGCTTAAAGCCGTATTTGATATCATTAAGTAGTACTACTTCAATACATAAAAAAGCGTCCTGCAGGTTACTTGCCGGGCGCTTTTTGTTTGTAGCATACTCGCCGTTTATTTGGGGCGATATTTCGAGTCGTTCAATATCTGCTGGGCATCATTATTTACCATCAACTGTTGCAGGGTAACGTCGGGATGTTTTTCCATGTACTGTTTAACAATTTGCCAGCCGGTCCAAACGCCAAGCTTTGGTGCCGATGGGTTGCCCTGTAAGCCCCCAAACTGCGGGGTAAAGGGCGCTTCGTTGATATAGGTTTGAATTTTTTGCAGATCAGTCTCGTACAATAAATTTTGCTCCAGCATATAGCCCCATATGGTCGATTTAAAGTCGTCGCACCATTTAATCTGCTGGCTTGTAAAGCCAATTTTTAAGGAGTCGGGCACATTGGGCAGCACCTGGTCCATAAAATAAAGGATCTTACCATTGTATACCATTTTGGATAATAGGGTCTTGTTATCGTCGCTTTCCACAAACATGTCCTCGCGGGCAATGCCCTCCACAACCCGCGCAGAGAGATGCTCAGGCGTAAAACGGCGCGAAATGTAACGGGGGAAAACCTCCGTTAACGCCGGGTAAAATCTGGAATTAGCACCCAAAAACAAATCAAGCCCGATACCGAAGTAGCCATCGCCAACGCTGGTTTGCGCTTTAAAGCCCGAAAAGTAGGCATATACTTTAGGTGTATTTTTTTTGGGATAATAATACTTTATCCGGCGGAAAGCATCTGTCAATTCAGCTTCCTGCTTTTGGAGCTGGCCCGGGTAAACAGAGTCTACATCGTGCTTAAGGTCATTGTAGGGGCGACCCTTAAAAACTTCGCGGAGCGTTTTAAAGTAGTTGGTGTCTTGCACACTGCCTGCTTCCAGGATTTGCTGGGTATAGTCGCGGTAAAAGTCACCATATTTTTGTAATAGCGCAATGGCTTGCGGCTCCATGGGTTTCGTCCGCAGCTGGTCAAAATCATGGTCAAAGCGTGCAATTTTAACATCAATGGGTATATTACTTACATCGATATCTTTTTTGCCCCCGCATGCGGATAAGAGTAGCCCAACAATAAAAAATAAATAAATTTGTTTCAACTTGTAGAAGGTTGGTATCATTTTTATACTTTCAACAAAATTAATCTATTATTTGCATTTAGGTGCAAGCCGTTAATTGTATAACTACTATGAAAATAGCATTAGCCCAACTTAATTATCACGTAGGTAATTTTGAGTCGAACACTGCACATATTATCAAAAACATTCAAATAGCCCGCCAAAACGGCGCCGACCTGATTGTTTTTGCAGAACTGTGCCTGTGTGGCTACCCTGCCAGAGATTTTTTAGAGTTTAAAGAATTTATTAATCAATGCGAACTATCAGCGCAACAAATTGCTGCCGAGTGTAACGATATTGCCTGTATTATTGGCTTGCCTATACCCAATTTAAAACCAGAGGGGAAGGACCTTAATAACTCTGCCTACTTTATTGCTGATGGTAAGGTGCAAGCGGTAGTAAACAAAGCCTTGTTGCCCAACTATGATATTTTTGATGAGTACCGCTATTTTGAACCATCCACCGAGTTTAGCTGTATTGATTTTAAGGGCAAACGCATTGCATTAACTATTTGCGAGGACCTGTGGAACACTATTGAGAACCCACTATACATTACCCGCCCGATGGATACGCTGATAAAGCAAAACCCCGATGTGATGATCAACATCGCCGCGTCGCCTTTTGCATATAATCATGATGAAGAGCGCATTGAGATTTTGAAGGACAATGCAAAACGCTACAACCTGCCCTTATTTTACGTTAACCACGTAGGCGCGCAGACCGAACTGATCTTCGACGGTGGATCATTAGTGTTTGATAAAGCCGGTAATTTGGTTGATGAGTTGCCTTATTTTGAGGAAGCGTTAACGTACTACACTTTAGAGGACAACGGCAGCATAACGCTCAACCAACCAACAACCATTAAGGCTCAACGAGATACCGATATAGCCCAGATTAACAATGCCCTGGTATTGGGTATTCGCGATTATTTCCACAAGTCAGGTTTTAAGCAGGCTATATTGGGCCTATCAGGCGGGATTGATTCTGCCGTTGTATGCGCGCTGGCTGCCGAGGCTCTGGGGCCTGAAAATGTGATGGCCGTGCTGTTGCCATCTAAATTCTCCAGCGACCATTCGATACAAGACGCTGTGGACCTGGTGGCCAATTTGGGGTGTATGAGCGAAACCATCGCCATAAAAAATGTTACTGATGAGTTTGAAAAAGCTTTGAGCCCGCAGTTTAAAAACCTGCCTTTCAATATTGCCGAAGAAAACATACAATCGCGCAGCCGCGCTGTTCTGTTGATGGCTATGTGTAATAAGTTTGGCTTTATACTGCTTAATACCTCAAATAAAAGCGAAGTGGCGGTAGGTTATGGCACTTTATATGGGGATATGTGCGGCGGTATGTCCGTTATTGGCGACGTTTATAAAACACAGGTTTTTGAGCTGGCACGATACATTAACCGCGAGCGCGAGATTATTCCGGAAAACACAATAGTTAAACCACCGTCAGCTGAATTAAGGCCTGGTCAAAAAGATTCTGACTCGTTACCTGAGTACGATGTGTTAGATAAGGTAATTGCAGAGTATATAGAGCGCAGACGCTCTGCGAGGGAGATCATCGAACTGGGCTATGACGAAGCCACCGTACATCGCACAATAAAGCTCATCAACATTGCTGAGCATAAACGTTATCAAACCCCGCCAATTTTGCGCGTATCGCCAAAGGCTTTTGGTATGGGTAGGAGGATGCCGATAGTTGGAAAGTATTTAGCGTAGCGGAACATAGCCTGTCAGCCTATACAAACATAGGATTACAACTTTTTTTACTTCGCTAACAATTCTGCCAATTTATCTTCCAGGTCTGTTCCTCGTAGGTTTTTGGCTATGATCTTTCCGGCAGGGTCAAGCAGGAAATTAGCCGGGATGCTTTGAACAAAATAAAGTGCCGCAGCAGCATTGCTCCAGTATTTAAGGTCTGATACCTGCGCCCACTCCAAGCCGTCTTTATTCACGGCAGCCATCCAGGCTGCTTTATCATTAGGCCTGTCTAAGGATACGCCCAGTATGGTGAAATTTTTGGACTTGTATTTTTGATACGCCTTAACCACATTGGGGTTCTCGGCACGGCAGGGGCCGCACCATGATGCCCAAAAATCTATCAACACATATTTACCTTTAAAAGATGATAGCTTAACAGGCTTGCCGTCGGCATCAGGCTGTGTAAAATCTGGCGCCAGCGACCCAATAGCGGTTATTCTTGCTTCGTCTATCGACTTTTTAAGCACCTTGCCCATCTCCATATTTTTGATGGTCCAGTCAAGGGTTTCAAAAAGGCGATCGAGTTCGGCCGTTTCGGTATTTTGTTTACCTAATTGGCTTAACACTATAAGGCTTAAAAAACTTTTTGGGTGCGATGTAATGAACGTTTTAAGCACCCCACGCTGATTGTTTTGCAGGGTTTTTATACGCTCCTGGATAGAACGTTGAAATTCAGCCGTTGCAGCTTGTTGTGGCGTGGCGGCTAACCTGTCGTCGTTTAGTTTTTTAGCCGATGCCATTACCGTCGCAATTTGAGCAGTTAACTGTTTATTATCATCGTTTAAAATAGAGCCTGTAATATCAGCGTATTTTATCGAATCCTTTTCGGTGCTGATACTGATAGTGCCCTGATCTACAAACAGGTTTAGCATGTCCGGTGTGTTACCAAGCTTAGCCATGCCCACGCCTTTATGATCAATAACCAGCATCGCGAATGAGGGGCTGGGCACGGTGCCTATAATTGTAAAACTGCCATTCACAATTAAGGCCGAATCGACAACTTTAATAGCACCTTGTTGGTAAAGCAGATAAGCCAATGCCGGCGTGCTCACTTTGCCTATTTTGCCACTTACAGTAAAGGCTTGCTGGGCAAAACCCATTGCAGGCACTAAAAGGCCTAATAAAAACAGTATTTTTTTCATCAACTAAATGCTATCAGCTTGATTAACGTATAATTTAACTTAGGATTGCCCCCTACGATAGTTTTTGATAAGTGCGCCACCAAAGGTCAGGCATTTCGCCGGATATGGCGGTTTGGTAATCGTCGTACCGGCAGGGCACTAAATGAAAGCGTTCGTTTTTTGAGCCGCCGGTAGGGTAGGGTACCTGCATCCACCAGCGGTCTGATTTCTTGCTTTTTACAAACACCAGCTCGTGGTCGTCGTGCATGAGGCTTGTTTTGTAAATGAGGTATTGCGATTTTGGATTTAGCGGGAAATCTTTTTTACGATTATAAACCCCATCAATAAAATACCATATCATTTGCGACAATAGCAAAGCGGTTTGGCCATTAGTATCATAGGCGGGGTTAAACTCATAAAACCCTATAGAGGTAAGCTTGTCATTAAAACCAGCATACCTACAGATCTGGCAGGCCTCTTCGCCATATAAGCCATTAGGTGTCGCGTTTGCATTTGCCGGCGCGTCGGCCGACCGGATGGCGCTGATATCAAAACTGATAACGTTGGCATTGCGGATAACAGGCTCAGAAATGCTGATATTGCCGCTTATAGCGCCCAGGCGATGTGTGTCGAAGTATAACTTCTCCATCACATTTAAACTGTCCTGGCTGGCAAAAAATGTTTGATAACCCAAGTTGCTGTAGTTGAACAGGTAATTGGGCTCGTGCAAAAGTATGCGGTTAAGGAATGAAGTTGATGTAGTCTCAAAATTGGTGGAGTTATCCTCGGGGTCAAGATCAAGGTGCGAGTCGACCACAACAAGATCGACCTTTTGCTCCAGGGTTTCGTAGCCCAAGTATTGCGCGTAAGTAAGGTCCTGCCCGCCGCCGATGATAACCGGGATGATATCGTTTTTAACCAACTCTGCCACTACGGTTTTAACAGCGAAATATGTATCGGTAACCGTTTCGCCCTGGCGTATGTTCCCTAAATCAACTATGCGGGTAGTGTAAGCGCCTTCGTGCAGTTGGTAAAGTTTCTCGCGGACATAATCGGGCGCTAGCGCGCAGCCCGGGTTATTAATTGCATTCCGATCATCTAATACACCAAATATGGCAATTTTAACCTCCTGATCCAGATCAGGAAAGCGGTCGGTATAAGTGCTGATTTTACTCCCCAAATGACTGGTGAAATACCCGTTTTTTGGAGCAATATTGTTCAGATCAAGGGGCGTGAAAAAATCAGATAGTGACATGGATTACTAGGGCGTTTTGCTTACCTGCAAATATGCGGATAGATGGGCGTATGTGCAAGTTAAGAATAAACACTTGCCAATCATGCCGGCTTATCAATTACTAATTGGTTTGCGATAGGTAGCAATTTGCCCGAAAGCGTACTTAATACCAATGCCAAACTGTGCGTACGAGTCTTTTTGTGTACCTGCTTCAAAACCATCAAGGCCATCGCCTAAAATAAAATTGTATTGGTAGCCTAAGTCTATTTTAATATGAGGTTCGCTGTAGCTGTTGTAAATCTTAAACTCGTAACCTAGCCTGAGTGGTACAACCAATTGCTTGCTTTTATCAGACCCGGGTGTGTAAAAGCCGGGAACTTTAATGGAGTAGCGATTGATTTCTTTCAAATCATTTAAAATCACGCCAAGGCCCGATGATACATACAGATTTTTTAAAGCATTTTTTACACCACCGTCCGAATAATCGAGTATCTCGCCACCTTGCAGCTGGCCCCTAAGCATTACTGCATTATACGCGTTGGTAAATTGCCTTCCTGTAGTAGTATTTAAGGCATCGCCACCTTGCAGGTTGCCGGTTTGCATTTCAACGACATAATTTACAAAAGGTGTGGCGTTGTAGGTAAAATTAAGGCGGGCGGACCTGCTGCTTTTAGAAGTTTGCGCGTCGGTATAAGGGGTGTTAAAATCAAGTCCTATGCCAAACTCATATTGTTTATAGTTAATGCCTACTTGTGCCTTAGCGGAACTTATGCACAGACATAGTATTAATAATGAGAGACAGTTTTTAAATAAATGATTCATGTTATTAATGCGCAAGCTAAAATTGAGCCCCGAATTTATTTAAAATTAACCACTTATTTTACAATTTGAAGTAATTATTGATAAACACTATTTTATATATTTGGGGCCATTATAAAAAAATAACATCTGCTATGTCAAAAATAAAAGTAAATAATCCGGTTGTTGAGCTGGATGGCGATGAAATGACCCGCATTATCTGGAAGTTTATCAAAGATAAATTGATAGTACCTTACCTTGATCTGGACATTAAATATTATGACCTCGGTTTAGAGTATCGCGACGAAACTAACGACCAGGTAACCATTGATGCTGCCAACGCTATTAAACAATACGGCGTAGGTATTAAATGCGCTACTATTACTCCTGATGAGCAACGTGTTGAAGAGTTTGGTTTGAAGCAAATGTGGAAATCGCCGAACGGAACTATCCGTAATATTTTGGATGGTACAGTTTTCCGCGAGCCTATTTTAATGAATAACGTACCGCGTTTGGTGCCAAACTGGACAGCGCCAATCTGTATTGGTCGTCACGCTTTTGGCGACCAGTACCGGGCTACCGATTTTGTTACTAAAGGCAAAGGCAAGCTTACTATCAAATTCACCCCAGAAGATGGCAGCCCTGAGCAATCATTTGAGGTTTTTAACTTTAAAAGCGATGGCGTTGCTTTAGCAATGTATAATACTGACGAGTCTATCCGTGGTTTTGCGCACTCATGCTTTAATCAAGCATTGATGAAAGGCTGGCCTTTATACCTGTCAACTAAAAACACCATCCTTAAAAAATACGATGGTCGTTTTAAAGATATTTTTGAAGAGATCTACCAGGCAGATTACAAACAACAGTTTGATGATGCAGGTATTGTTTACGAACACCGCCTAATTGATGACATGGTTGCATCGGCCCTTAAATGGAACGGTAATTTTGTTTGGGCTTGTAAAAACTACGACGGCGACGTACAAAGCGACACAGTAGCACAAGGCTTTGGTTCATTAGGTTTAATGACATCTACCTTGGTTACGCCAGACGGTACCGTTATGGAAGCCGAGGCGGCACACGGTACAGTGACCCGCCACTACCGCGAGCATCAAGCCGGCCGCCCTACGTCTACTAACCCTATCGCGTCGATCTTTGCATGGACACGTGGTTTAGAGTTCCGTGGTAAATTAGATAACAACCAGGAGCTGATTGATTTTTGCCACACTTTAGAGCAGGTTTGTATTGAAACTGTTGAAAGCGGCAAAATGACCAAGGATTTGGCTATCACCATAAAACCTAAAGTACAACACGGTGTCGACTTTTTATACACCGAAGAGTTTTTAGAAGCTATTGACGAGAACTTGAAAGCAAAGTTGGGTAAGTAATACCTAACATCTGTATATATACAAACCCATCCAATGCATTGGATGGGTTTTTTTGTACGATTTTCGTACTTTTGCAACCTTAAACAACACTATCATGTCTACTACGCTCTATCCATTAAAATTCAAAACCATATATAAAGACAAGATCTGGGGAGGTCAAAAAATTAAGACCTATCTAAATAAAGATTTTGGCAACTTGCCCAACTGCGGCGAAACCTGGGAGATTTCAGGGGTAAAATCTGATGTTTCTATAGTTAACGGCGGAGCGCTTGATGGGGAATCGCTGGCTGATTTGTTAGTGAAATATGGTGCCGATTTGGTAGGCGAGCAGGTGTACCAGCATTTTGGCAATATCTTCCCTTTGCTGGTCAAGTTTATCGACGCTAACGAAGATCTTTCTATACAAGTTCATCCTGATGACGAGCTGGCAAAAAAACGCCACAACTCGTTTGGTAAAACAGAAATGTGGTACATCATTGAGTCTGACCCGGGATCAACCCTTATAGCAGGTTTTAATAAAGAGTTAACTCAGGAAGAATACCTGGAGAAATTTAACAGTGGTCATTTAATGGATGTGCTAAACCGTGAGACTGCCAGCGAGGGTGATGTTTTCTTTTTACCTGCCGGCCGTGTGCATACTATTGGCGCAGGGTTATTGCTAGCAGAAATTCAGCAGACGTCGGACATTACTTATCGTATCTACGATTTTGACCGTGTTGATGACAAAGGCAATAAACGCGAGCTACATACCGAAGAGGCTTTAGCTGCGATAGATTACAAACACTATCCTGAATACAAAACAAAGTATACGCCTGCAAAAGATGAGACCGTTAAATTAGTTAGCTGCCCATACTTTACCACGAATGTTTTAGACGCTACCGGAAATGTAAGTAAAGATTACAGCAGCCTTGACTCTTTTGTAATACATGTTTGCCTTGCCGGTGCTTACACTATTAAATACAACGGCGAAAGCTACCCGGTTAAGATGGGTGAGTGTATTTTGCTGCCTAAAACTATTGATAAAATTGACATACAGACCGAGAGCGGTTTTAAAATTCTGGAAAGCTACATAGCTTATACGTTGACCTATTCCCATTACAATATTTAGTAAAAAAAGGATTTGAGCAAATAGGAATAAACCTATGCAAACCAGTAAAGGGTTAATGGTTTGATAGCCATCTAAAACTATATTTAAAATTATTAGCAAAGACGATATGACTATAGTAATTGTGACGTGAAACCATGTTAGCCATTTTCGCCAAAGTGTTTTTTCCGTCAGCTTATAAGTCACCCAGATAAGTAATAGCAAAACTATTAACAGACTAAACGCGACGGCAAGTGGAATAACAAAATAAGTGTCAAGAAGATTGACGTCAAAGGCTTCTTCCCCAGCTAATAACACAATACATAGGAGTACGATCGCCACTAGTATAAACAAATGGAAAGGGCGTTTCTTTATATCTAAAATCAACTGTTTCATTACTGATATTTCCAGTTCCTCGTCTTTCCTTCTGCTATCCACTCCAGCGCCGTTTCCATGCGTTTTTGGCGGGTGGCTTCGGTTTTGGCTTCGGTTATCCATTCCAGATATTCACGTTTTTTTGATGGACTAAAATCGTGATATATGGCCAGGGCTTTCGGCTCTCGCTCAAGCATGGCGGCAAAATCATCAGGCATGAGTATCTCGGTCTTTGGGCCTTTTGCCGGCTTTGGCTTTTTAGGAGCTGCCAGCCCGGGGTCATCTTTTATAGCAATTGCCTGCAAAATGATCTCGGTTAAAATTGCATCACCTGGAAGGTCTGCCAGTTGTGTTATCCGCCCAAAATTACCCGCCGATTCTTTTTCGTCCCCAAGCTGAATTACGCCGTGCGGGTCTGCAAAGGTTGAGCTACCCCAAAAACCAAACACGCAGTGCTCTTTAAACCCTGCCATATTTGCCAATACGCCTTTGTACTCAAAAAAGGGGTGTCCCCATTTAATGGTCTCTGTTATTAAAGGTGATGCAGCGTGCATCAACTGGCGGATGTGCGCAAGTATGGGTTGTGCAAAAGGGGCTTTTTTGCCAATGTAATCGTCAATGCGTGTGTCATATTGGTTCATGATATTGCAATTATTATCTCTTTATAATTAGCCCCATCTTTGCGGTATCTATCGACAAAGTTGGGTATATATCATCTTTTGTATTAGGAATTTTATCAATCCCGGATGAAAAAATGGTATAACCTTTTGATTTTAGCTGATAATTAAATGTGTCTTTTTTGCTATCAGCCAGCAAGGGATCATGAAGATTTACAAATTGGTTACTGAGATTCAACTGTTGTAAATTATCAGGATACTTGCCATTTTGAATTTTGTAAAACTCGATTTCCTTTACAAGACTGTTTAAGCTGTTTTTATTTGAATTAATAAAGGCGCCACCGAAAAAGTTGATTTTATCAGCGTATCCTAAAAAAACATACACAGCTACGGTAAGGCAAATACCCGCGGCCCCAATAAAAACCAGCCACTTATCTTTGTATTTAAATATTCCGTGTAAAACCAATACAACGCCAACAACCCCACCTATTATCGGAATCAGCCCCAGCAGACCTAACAAATAAGGGGGCTTGTCTTTTTTATAGTGGGCAGGATTTGATGCTGAATTCCCCCTTGGCTTCACAATGTTGGTTTCGGCAAGCCCGTAAAAATTTATCGCGTCTGCTTCAGTGGCAAAGGTGCTTCTGGGAATCATCAGAAATCGCTTATCCTTTAATATAAAACTAATATATTGTTGGTTAATCTTAGCTCCGGCAAAGGCTTCCCATTTCCTTAAAGAGCTTGTTGAGGCGCCTTCAGATTGTAGCCCTTCATCCAGTATGGTCCATTTTCTTAGTTCCGTATATCCCGCATCGCTTGTCAACAACTGGTTTAGCTTTCTATCATGTATATAAAGCGGCAGGAAATAAAACAATACCGAAATAAATATAGCACCAGCAATAATTACCTTACCTGTTGTCAATAAGCTAAAGGGATGACTAAACGCAACAATCCAAAAAACCAACAGAGCAGCTATAAGAGGACTTTTTTTTAGAAAATTGCCTGCTAATTGGGCCTTGTAATATTTTACGTAATCTTCTCTGCTAGTTCGGAATTCAATTTCCATTGGTTAATGCGGTATTCGTTTATCTAATATATAAATTAAATGGCTAATGATGCGGAATTGAGTTACTTTGACAAACGCTCGCAAATCTCCTGGATAGATTTAACTATCGGTTTAAACTCAATGCCAATCGCAGCTTTGATCTTACTGTTATCAAAATTGCGGGTTTGTATAGACGATAGAGCAGCTATCTTATCAATAGCCGGTGGTTTGCGGGTAATAAAGCTTGCCAGCGCCGCACCTCGCCAGGCCAGTTTCATCATCCAGGGGCGGGCTAATTTGGAAGGCGGAGGTATGTTAAATGCTTTGGCAGTAGCGGTAGTTATATCTTTATAGCTCCAGTTTTCGGCGCTGATGATATAGCGTTGCTCGCTTATACCGCTGTTCATGAGGGCTATCATGCATTTGGCAACATCTTGTACATCAACAAAACCAGCGCCGCCATCCGTATAAAACTTAAGTCCCCGGCGTACCGTTTCAAAGAGCTGGCCGCTGCCAAGAGTGCCGGCATTAGGGCCTATTATTAATGACGGATTTACAATTACGGCATTCAGTCCTTCGGCTATGCCGCGCCAAACTTCCATCTCACTTTCAAGCTTTGATATAGCGTAGCCATCACGTTCTGTAGCAACATCCAGATGATGGTTTTCTGTAATTAGTTGGCCGGGCTTGGTATTGCCAATTGCCGCTATTGAGCTTACATGCACCATCCTGATGCCATGATCGGTACATAAGTTTACAAGATTACCTGTCCCGGCAATGTTGGTTCGGATCATCGGCTCTTTATCTGCCTGTTTAAGTGAAACCAACGCGGCAGCATGATATACCTGGGTGACACCCTGCAAGGCATCCTCTAACGCGAAAATGTCAAGCATATCCGCGTCAACCCATTCGATGTTTTTGTATGATGATAATAAGGCGGGGATGATAGATGTCTTTCTTTTGGTACAGCGCAGGGGCTGGCCGTTCTCAGCTAACTGTCTGGCTACCTCTGCACCTAAAAAACCTGTTGCACCTGTTACTAATATCATTTTTGGGATGGTAGTGCAAATGTGCAGATACAAGCCGGCATATGCAAATGGTAACTTGATCATTAGGTAAGGAAAGGATATGGCGATCAATTTTGGCAAGGTTTTTACTATATATATTATAAAAAAATACACCATGAAAACCATCGATCCAACAAACGACGAAAGCATCGACAATGATGACATCTTAAATGACGGCTCTGGCGATACTATTGATAACGAAGAATTAACTTTCAATACCGAGGCTAATAGCTTTGAGCTTGATGTAAAGAGCGACGACCCCGACTATGATCACCCGGACCCATATAATACCGCGCCTATAGTAGGTGATGACTTTGATTCTAGTTACGATGAAGCCAACCCAACAGCGGTAGATGAATATATTGGAAATGAGTCGTTAGAGACTGATGTAAGTCAATTGGGTATGCATATCGATAATGGTCAGATTCTCAGTGTTAACGCGGTAGACGAGTCATTGGCACATACGCCTGAAGATGATAGGGATGATCTGGACGAAGAGGGGTATCCTAAAAACGATACACCAGATAATATCAAATTATAATTGATGACAAAGCCGCTAATAGCGGCCTTTGTTATTTATAAAAAATAATGTGGTATGCTTTGCGTACACTCTTTGCATTTACATTGCTTGGGTTTTCATCTAAAGCTATCCAAACCATTGATCTGGAGTTTAAGCGCGTTATCCAAACGGGAAAATTTCCGCTACGTGAAAATAAATCCTTGGGTAGCTTTATAAATAGCACATTTTGTGAGGTGCTTAGCTCATACTTGCCTGATGAACCGGCTGTATTTGCCGGCAGGCCGGTAAAGCTAAACGTTTGGGGGGTGTCGTCTAAAGTAATGTCGTTAAATAAATGTGTGCCGGTGGGGGCGCCTGAAATTACTACATCATTGTCATCATAATATTCAATTATGGTATTCGATACTTTCCAGGTAGAGGTTAGGTAACTATTATATATTTGTTTTCTGATTACCGTAATGCCCAACACTGTATCGTCATCATTGGGATTGGTGGAGCTTGGTGGTATACTATCAAGCTTTTTACATGCTGCAGTAAGCATATACAAGGCAAATATTATAAACCATGTTTTACTTACCCTTTCCACTTTTAATTGAATATTTACTATAAAGGTAATGTTTTGGTTTACCTAATCAAAATCAAGGTTGAAACGCTTTCTTAACTCATCCAGTTGCGGATTTTTGGCAACCATGTGCTGATATTTCTCTTGCGCGGTGTACGGTCGTTTAATGGCAACCTGTTTATCAATACGCGCGTTAACATCAAGGTCGAAATTTTTTAGTGCGCTGCGCATATGATTCAAAAAGTCAGCCCTTTCTTCTTTAAAAAGGTCGTCCTGTAATTTATTGGCAACCGCAATTTCATAGGAGGTAGGGCTCAGCATTACCGGTACTTCGGTGGTAAATACGGGTAGCAGGTTCATTTTATTTGCGGCTTTAACTTTACCTGCATAAACATGCCATTCCCTCAAAAAGTCATCAAAACCGAAAGCTTCTTTCGCTTCGCCTTTTAAATAGGGGTCTTCCTCTTCCCCGGTACTTTCAGTATAATTACCAATATCCTTAAGCGATGGTATTTTTATAGCGGTTGATGCACCTGCGTTTGGTATAAATGCGATCTTGGGTTTTTCAGCAGCGGCTTCTTTTACCGGCTGTGGCATGGGCGCCGTAACAGGTGCGCTAAGTTTTGGCGACGGTGTATAAGTAGCCTGCGTATCATTAACCATAGCTATCTCATTAGCCGGTTGTGCCGGTTTTTGAGAGACTATCGCTGTGGTATCAGGTTTTTTTTTTAGCTGCTCGTTGTCGGGCATTGCATTTAGCGGCGTTGTGGCCAGGCTAAAAACAGAGGGCAGATGACACATTTTGAGCAACGCCATCTCTACCTGCAGTCGCTGATTTTTGCTCAGCTTGTAATTCAGATCGCATTGGTTGGCAATATTCATGGCCGACAGTAGAAACGACACACTTGCCGCTTGCGATTGCTGTAAATATTTGGCTTTAATATTCTCGCTTACCTCAAGCAGTTTTAACGTTGATGTATCCTTGGTAACTAAAAGGTTGCGAAAATGCTCTGAAAGGCCCGATATAAAGTGAGCGCCATCAAAACCTTTACCCAGGATCTCGTCAAAACATAACAATGTTTTTGCACTGTTCTCGGTCAATAAACTGTCAGTTATACTGAAATAGAAATCGTAGTCAAGTATATTAAGGTTGTCAATAACCGAGCGGTAGGTAACATTAGCGTCAGAGAAGCTGACGATCTGATCAAACATCGACAACGCGTCTCTTAAACCGCCATCAGCTTTTTGGGCAATAATGTGCAGGCCGTCATCTTCGTACTTAATGTTTTCTTTATGTGCGATAGATGCCAGGTGAGTAGACATGTCATCAACGCTGATGCGGTTAAAATCAAAGATCTGGCAACGCGACAGGATGGTAGGCAGTATTTTATGCTTCTCGGTAGTTGCTAAGATAAATATGGCGTAATGCGGTGGTTCTTCCAGCGTTTTCAGGAAAGCGTTAAACGCCGCCTGCGATAGCATGTGCACCTCATCAATAATATACACTTTATAACGTGCCCCCTGCGGCGGTATGCGTACCTGCTCTATCAGGCTGCGGATATCGTCAACGGAGTTATTGGAAGCTGCGTCAAGCTCATGGATATTAAAGGAGTTGCCATTTTGAAATGAGCGGCACGAGTCGCACGCGCTGCAGGCTTCGCCATTGGGCTGTAAATTGGTGCAGTTTATGGTTTTGGCAAGGATACGTGCGCAGGTAGTTTTGCCCACACCACGCGGCCCGCAGAATAAAAAGGCTTGTGCAAGCTGATTGTTCTTAATTGCGTTTTTAAGGGTGTTGGTTATATGTTGCTGACCGACAACGGTTTCAAACGTAGCCGGGCGGTATTTGCGTGCCGAAACAATAAAATTATCCACAGCAACTAAGGTAGTAACATTTTATATTTCCTGAAAGAGGGGTAAAGGATTGTGGAGAAATGAGTGATGGTGTCAAGACTTGCAAAGTTTTAATACTTCGTAAGTCTGTCCCGGTAAATCAAAAATCTTCCTCTTCAGGCAAATGATCAGCATCCGGATCGGGGTTGGTAATATCATATTTACTTTCAGCGTCCGGCTCATTTAGATCGTCATCAACCCTAACCGAATTTAAATCGTCAAGATCTGCGGCGCGGTCGTCAAAGTCTTCGTCCTCTTCGTCGTCTTCAAGTTGACTTTCCATACCCTCATCGTCATCACCCGCTCCCTGAAAATAAATAGTGTCATACATAAAGGTGTCATGACTGGTTGAGGCTTGGCTTTCTATAAAATCAAATTCCATGGCTGCAATATTTGGTAACTAAATGACAACCGAACTTAGCTGAATGTTTTATGCCTGATGTTAAAAGTGTGTTTTATTTCGGTTAACTATGGGGATGTTTATGTTGTCTATAAATAGTGTTGATAAAGCTGCTTGTTTTCTGCATGTTGTATTGCATAAATCAAAATATCTTACTACATTTGCAGCCCCGAATTGTCGGGATAAATAATTAAAAAGCAAAGTATAACAATGCAACAGTACGAAATCGTGATCGTTCTAACCCCGTTGTTGTCAGAAGAAACTGCTAAAGAGGCAATAGCCAAATACAGCAAAACTCTTACTGACGGCGGAGCCGAAATTGTCCAAGAGGATAATTGGGGTTTGAGAAAATTAGCGTACCCTATTCAAAAGAAAACTACAGGGTACTATCACTTAACTGAATTTAAGGCTCCAGGTGATTTAATTAATAAATTGGAAGTCGAGTTAAGACGCGATGAGCGTGTTTTACGTTTCCTGACCATAGCTTTGGACAAACACGCCATAGCTTACAATGACAAAAAACGCAGTGGTGCTTTTAACAAGAAACCTGCAGCTAAAGTGGAGGAAGCAAACTAATGGCAAACGACCAAATTAAATACGTAACCGCCCCTAAAGTAGAGGATAACCGTAAAAAATACTGCCGTTTCAAAAAGAATGGTATCAAGTATATTGATTACAAAGACGCTAACTTTTTGTTAAAGTTTATTAATGACCAGGGTAAATTATTACCACGTCGTTTAACTGGTACTTCATTAAAGTTTCAGCGTAAAGTGGCACAAGCGGTTAAACGCTCACGCCACATTGGTTTGTTACCTTACGTTACAGACTCATTAAAATAATCGGGAGGTAAAAGACAATGGAAGTTATTTTAAAACAAGACATAAAAAACCTGGGTGATAAAGACGATGTAGTAACCGTTAAACCGGGTTACGGCCGTAACTTTTTATTCCCTAAAGGTTATGCTATATTAGCTACCGTATCTGCACGCAAAGTTTTGGCCGAAAACCTTAAACAAGCTGCATTTAAACAAGAGAAAATACGCAAAGACGCTGATGCTATTGCTGCCCGTTTAGAAGGTATTACCTTATCTATTGGCGCTAAAGCTGGCGAAACCGGTAAAATATTCGGCGCTATCAACACTATTCAAGTTGCTGATGCATTGAAAAAAGAAGGTTTTGACGTAGATCGTCGTCGTATTACGTTTGATCAGGAGCCTAAATTTGTTGGTGATTACACCGCAATAGTTAACCTACACAAAGAGGTTAAAGTACAAGTTCCGTTTACAGTAGTAGCAGAATAATTTTGTCCCGATAGCTATCGGGATCGGATTTAAGAATATAAAAAGGTGTTGAGTTTTGCTCAACACCTTTTTTGTTTTTACACCACAGCAAGGCTTTGGTCTGAACGAAAAATCGGATTGAAATCCGAAATCAAACAATCAAAATCCGAAATAATCAATAATTTCGCTGCATGAAAGGTTTAGGCAAGCTCATTTGGCGCTTTGTTAAATTATTTGTGATTTTCTTTGTGGGGGTAACCGTGTTTTGGGTTATTTTTTATCGCTTTATTAACCCACCTGTAACCTGGCTTATGCTTACCAGGGGCTTTGAGCAAAAGGCTGACAGCAAGCCCTGGAAGATAGATAAAGATTGGCGCGACTTTGACGACATAGCCGACCAGATGAAACGCGCTGCTGTAGCTGCAGAAGATGCCACTTTTCTTGAAAACCATGGCTTTGATTTTCATGCGATAGAAAAAGCCATTCAAAAAAACTCGCGTAGCCGTAAGTTAATAGGGGGCAGCACTATATCGCAGCAGACAGCTAAAAACGTTTTCTTGTGGCCCGGCCGGTCGTGGATTCGCAAAGGGTTTGAAGCTTACTTTACTTTACTCATAGAAGTATTTTGGAGTAAACGCCGCATTATGGAAGTCTACCTCAACGTAATTGAAATGGGCGATGGTATATACGGCATACAGGCTGCATCGCAACATTATTATCATAAAGATGCAAGTCAGTTAACCAAATCACAAGCGGCGGCTATTGCGTCTATTTTTCCACTTCCGTTAAAATGGTCGCCAACCAATCCAAATAAGCGGGTGGCGCGCAAGCAGTATTTGATAAGGCAAAATATGCGGAGGTTAGGGCCGCTGGATTTTTAGAGCCTAAATCCCTACAGAGCACTAAATAAAAGATTGGTCAGCCTGAGCGATAGCGAAGAACCTGCAAGAATATGTTTCGCGGCATGGAAGATGCCTAGGTCCTCAATACGACTATAAAGGTTATGGTGCTACAACCAAATCTCTAAAGAGCTGTATGTGCCAGCTATCTTTAAATGGTACTTCCCACTTATTTTGCAATTCGCTTAAATTTTGCACCAGGTTGTTGTAAACAATGGTGTTGGTGTTAATGGTGCCGTTTTTCAGCAGCTCTTCAAAACCATGGCGTGGCAGCGATAATACTTCGTCAGCATCGCGGTAAGCCAGGTTAAAACGGTCAAACAGGTTAATGTTAAACTCTTTCTCTAAATCTTGCATAAAACGGACAGATTTATCTATAGAGCAGCCGCTGGCGCCGGCTTGGGTTTCGTCAATTATGAGTATCAAAAACCGGTTATATCGTACTTCGCCCCTTGCTTTAAGCTGGTTGTTATGCGCAGTCCATTGGGTAGCAAAAGCATCCAGGCGTTGCTGTACTTGTTGTACCACATCATCAGTTAGTTTTTTGTCTGACTGATAGACCCATACTCTTGAATTTGTTGAAAACTCCATGCGACAAATTTACCAAATTATTGATTGAGGGACGTATTTTTGTTGTCATGGTAAAATCAGTTCTACCTAAAACCCAAAAGGCGGTGGTTATTTTTTCTGTTGTTGTAGCAGCGGCGCTGAGCTTCTGCTTTTGCTTTGCTGCCGATGCCGACTGGCTAAGCTGGGCTAACAGATGCCTATTCCAATCCTTCGACGCGACTGCGGACAGTAAACTAAAAAAGTGGGAGTTAAGCATTAATGACGAATCTTTTATCCGCCTGCGTAAAACCTATCAAACCGGCAAGCAAGAGTATTTCTCGTTTAATCTGCAACGCCTGGAAGATATGGAGTACCTGGGTAACACTAATGGCGGTACCCTTAAACTAAAAGCAAAGTCCGACGATATTATTGTACAAACGTATAATGATAAAAAGGGCAATGTAGATACGATGGCCAGCGAACTCAATATACCTGTAAAAAATATAGAGCCAGAGCGACTTGACAGCCTTAAAGCGGCTTTTGATTATTTTAAAACGAAGAGCTTGTAGCTACAAGCCATTGGCCCTTGCTGTTATCTCCGCAATGTCCAGCACTTTTATCTGATCTTCTTTGTTATGGTTTTTAACACCATCACTTAACATAGTCATGCAGAAGGGACAGGCAGCAGCAACCACCTGCGCGTTAACGGCTATTACCTCGTCAATCCGCTCCATGTTGATGTCCTTGTCACCTTTCTCGGGCTCCTTAAACATTTGGGCGCCGCCGGCACCGCAACATAGCCCATTACTTTTGCAGCGTTTCATTTCCACCAGTTCGGTATCTAAAATCTCCAAAGCTTTGCGTGGAGCCTCGTAAACATCATTGCCGCGGCCAAGGTAACATGGGTCATGGTAGGTTATGCGTTTGCCTTTAAAGCTTTCGCCGCCTTCGGCTTTCAATTTCCCTTCGTCAATTAGCTGTTGTATCAGCTGCGAGTGATGGATCACTTCATAAGTGCCACCCAAGCCCGGATATTCATTTTTGATAGTGTTAAAGCAGTGTGGGCAGCCGGTTACTATCTTTTTAATATTGTAGCCGTCCAGCACCTGTATGTTTGCCATAGCCTGCATCTGGAACAAAAATTCGTTGCCGGCGCGTTTGGCGGGATCGCCGGTACAGCTTTCTTCAGTCCCCAAAACGGCATAGCTAATACCCACATGCTGCAAAATTTTACAGATATCACGCGTTATTTTCTGCGCCCGCTCGTCAAAGCTGCCTGCACAGCCAACCCAAAATAAAATTTCGGGTTGTTGGCCTTGCGCGGCCATCTGGGCCATGGTGGGTATTGATAAAGTCATGGTTTATTCTTTGTCGCCCTCGCCTTCTTCTTCTTCGTTGTCGAGAGATAGTCTGATATCAGCAATAAACTCATCTATACCGGCATGATTTGCAAACTTAATGGCCGACTGAATAACCTTTAGCTGCTCCAATATATCAACCGCTAATTGAAATGTGTTAACCTCTATACCAGACATATTAGCATCCCAGTTAATACCTGCCAGCAAATCATCATCGGCCATGCCCAGGCACCAGCTTTCTAAAAAATCAACCAGTGGAATCTCTGTCGGGGTGTAATCGCGCCAATCATCTTTGGCGCAAGCTTTTGCATAAGCCCGCTCAGACCAAAACGGCACTACGGTACTCTCCTCATTATTGGCAGCGTGCGAGTTAGCCCAACCTTTTTTGTTTAAAAGCCCCCATACTATTTTTGACGCTGCTACTTTGGCTACAAACAGGTCATATCTTGATTCTAATTTTGTGGTATCTGGTGTCATTTTTATAATAAATTGATTTGTCTTAATTTTTATCTGCCCAGTTAAGTCTGTCGGCGTTACTATATTTCCATGGCGCGCCATTGTTTTCTATATTGCCAAACATATTGTTCAAACTTGCAGGCGCAGCCGATTCTTCCATCACTAAATAACGGCGCATATCGGTAATAATTTCGAGGGGGTTAATGTTAACCGGGCAAGCCTCTACGCAGGCGTTACAGGTAGTACAGGCCCAAAGTTCTTCGCGGGTGATGTAGTCGTCAAGCAATGTTTTGCCATCTGTAAAACCCTTCCCATTTACGGTAATACTTTCGCCAATTTCTGTTATTCTGTCGCGGGTATCCATCATGATTTTGCGTGGAGACAGTAATTTACCCGTGATATTTGCCGGGCAAACGGACGTGCACCTGCCGCACTCAGTGCAGGTATAGGCTTCCATTAGGTTTTTCCAGGTAAGGTCAGTAGCGTCCTTGGCCCCAAAGCGGATAGGCTGATCAGTGGCAGCTGGTACGAAGGATGGATCAAGCATTGCCTTTACCTCGTTGGTTACTGACGCCATATTAGTGAATTTGCCCTTAGAATCTAAATTAGAATACCAGGTATTAGGGAAAGCCAGCAGGATATGAAAGTGCTTGGAATAAGGCAGATAGTTTAAAAAGGCCAGTATCCCCAGGATATGAAACCACCAACATACCCGCTCTATAATCAACAGCGCTTCCGGCCCGTCAGGTAAAATAGGAGCGATGATACTGCTCACCGGAAAACTGCCCGCTTTTAGATAATGTTCAAATTGCAGCGCCTGTAGTTTATAATCAGCTGCATTCATGGTTAAAAATGCGGCCATAAGGCATATTTCTATAAATAGAATATAGTTGGCATCGGTTTTTGGCCATTCGGTCATTTCAGGGCCGCTAAATCGCTTTAAACGAATAATATTGCGCCGGGCAAGAAACACTGTGCATGCCAGCAGAACCAACATCGCAAGAATTTCAAAGCTGCCGATCAACAACGGATATAGGCCGCCTAAAGGTTTTGAAAATACACGGTGCGAGCCAAACAGCCCGTCTATAGTGATCTCTAACACTTCAAGATTGATAACCACAAACCCTACATAAATACAGAAATGCATTACGGCGGCTACCGGCCGTTTAGTCATTTTGGTTTGGCCGAGCGCTACTTTGGCCATAATCAACCAACGCTCGGCCGGGCGATCACTGCGGTTAACATCCCTGCCCAAAAGTATATTGCGGCGCACCTTACCTATGTTTTTGCTAAACAGGTAAATCGCGGCAACGAGTATGAGGCTAAATAGGATCTGCGAAATCATTATGCGTGCATAGTAATTGATCAAATATACCTTTAAAAGGTAATTATTTAATTAGGCGAAGACATTTACAAGCCCAAATGTTTTTTTGCAAACGTAAATGTTTGATTTACTGAATATTTATTTGAAAGCTGAAAAATATGTGAAAGAAACTTAAAAAAAAATTAGCGATAAATAAAAAAAAAGCTACATTTGCAATCCCGAAACGGACGGTACCATAGCTCAGATGGTAGAGCAAAGGACTGAAAATCCTTGTGTCACTGGTTCGATCCCAGTTGGTACCACAAAAGGCTAAGCTCATTTCTTAATTGAAATGGGCTTTTTTGCTTTATAAAGCTTTCTATATCACAGGCCTACCTTTGCTCAATAATATATATATCACCACCCATTCCCAGTCTTTATATTCTACTATAGAATATAAATGAGATCGTGAAGTGAGATATATTCTTTATCACTTAAAATTGTGACGTATTATTGAATAATAAGCCTCATATAAATAGTACCTTTGCTTTTTGCAAAACTGCACTTAAATACCTCCCATGAGACAGCTAAAAATCACCCAATCTATTACCAACCGCGAATCGCAATCACTGGATAAGTATCTTACAGAGATCGGAAAGGTGTCGATGATTACAAGTGATGAGGAGGTAATTCTAGCTCAAAAAATACGAGAAGGTGATCAGGTTGCGCTGGAACGACTTGCAAGTGCAAATCTGCGTTTTGTGGTATCTGTGGCGAAGCAATATCAAAATCAAGGATTGACATTAGGTGACTTGATTAACGAAGGCAACCTGGGCCTGATTAAGGCCGCTGGTCGCTTTGACGAAACTAAAGGATTTAAATTTATTTCCTATGCCGTTTGGTGGATTCGACAGGCGATACTATCAGCAGTATCCGAACAGTCCCGTTCTGTGCGATTACCGTTAAATCAAATTGGAAACCTTAACAAAATACGAAAAGCACATTCCATCCTTGAGCAACGATTTGAAAGAGAGCCAACTCAGGAGGAATTGGCGGAAACCTTAGAGACAACCGTTGAAAGAATAGCCGATTCTATGCGTAATTCAGGCAGGCAGGTATCGATTGATGCTCCATTTCAAGTGGGTGAAGAGGGCACGCTTTTAGACGTTATGCATAACGATGGACCGGCAACTGACAATGAGCTGATGCAAGACTCGTTGGTTACAGAACTACGCCGATCATTATCGTTACTCGCTGGCCGTGACCGTGAGGTGCTTACTTTATTATATGGATTAGAAAACCAATCGTCACATAGCCTTGAAGAAATCGGTGAGAAACTAGATTTAACAAGAGAGCGTGTACGGCAGATTAAAGATAAGGCATTGGAGAAAATGAAAAAATCTTCAAGAAGCGGTGTCTTACAATCTTACTTGTAAGTTATACAAAACTACTCAGGCTGACGTTAGCCGTACGGAATCGCCCATCATATCGCTAAAGGCTATTAGGTTTAATTGCCTCAACTGCTTGAGCTGTAGTTGCCGTTGCAGGCAGCTACAGATAATGGTATCTAAGCCTGCTGTATTAGAGCTACTTTATAAGTTATTACCCCAGACAATGAATATCCAACTATTCGATTCCAAGTGGTAAATGGTTAAAAAAATTGCTTTAAACAATATTTATTTAAACAATATTTCATAAGATTTGTAGTAGGTCTGTATGAACAGACCCTACCACACATGTTTGTTGATTGATGACAATCCATTAGACAATCTTATAAACTCTTGTATTCTCAAACGAGGTAAATTTGCAGATGAAATAATTATCAGCGAGTTCCCCGAAAGTGCATTGTCTTTATTGAAAGAAGGCACCATTCACCCGGATGTTATTTTTCTGGATATTAAGATGCCAAAAATGGACGGCTTTGAGTTCTTGCATGCTTACGACAAAATAGATATTGACAAAGAACACACGAAAATATTCATGCTATCATCTTCTATTGACCCTGCTGACATAAATCGCGCTGAAAAAAATAAGTATGTAACAAAGTATATTAGCAAAGTGTTGACACCGGCCAAGTTATTAGAATTGGCCAGTTAGCAATTACAAAAGACACCAGTAGATATTAATTCGGGAATCGCAAGTTTACTGTTTATATAAACTGTCAGACGTTGAATTGTCATTAAACTTCTTCCCTTTTTGTAAATACCTATATGGATACCGTAATCCGCCCTGTCATGATGCCTTGGTTTTGGATATTACCTTGAAACGAAGTCGCCTTATGATGGTATACACTTGATCTTAGACCTTGGCTGGGAGTAGCATAAGTGTATCTGATAACTTAACCGCATCCAATTTAAGCAATTTGTCTTTTGATTTAGAACGTTTTAGCAATGCAAATTCCCCGTATATGTCCACCAGTTCAAGGTGTTCAGTGATTGCCATAATGTTAAACTCAAGTAAGCCCAATGATGCTTGAAAGCTTTTTAACTTTATCTCGACTCTTTCTATTCCGAAGGCACCCTGACCAATGACGTTTTTTACTAATAGTACTCCTTTTAGACTCCTATATAAGCTTTCCCTATAGCGCTTATTAACAAAGTGATTAATAGACGGAAGAGGTGTTTCCATTGAATGATCTTTATCGGCCCTACAATTAGTACCCAAAGATGCTAAATGTTTCGCTATAGCTTCAAAGTGTGGTTGAATGTTAAGTTGTTGAGCATCTTCAATGCAATTGATAGCTAATTTACGAGCTAAGCGGATTCGTCGCGTATTCATGATATAAGGTTTAAGGAACAACAAAGATAAATTCACCTTATTGCAACTCGTCATTTTAAAGTAAGAACTAAATACTATTTGCACCGGATAGTATGTAGTCCAAAACACAGATGAGAATCGCTGGTGATTGCAAGTGTACTGTTGGTTCAGAAGTTGTTAAAGCCTGATCCGACTACCACTATTATTTCGACTCTAAACTATAATACGTTGCCGCTATATACGAGCTTTGGCTGGACTGCTAAATGTTCCCACTGCGTATATACTCTGTCGGCCAACCAAAGGGCGATAGAACCACTAAGTGACAGTTTTTCGGCGTTCGCTATACTGTCAATCCAAATTGTTTTAATGCCAAGTATTTTACCTATCAAAATTCCAAGTAGGCCCGGGGCTGCTCCAGTAGTAATAATTACTTGAGGCCTTAGAAACAAAATGTAGGCGGATACTTTCATGATGCATCCTAATAACTTAAATTTACTGTCTTTATTAGCGTCAGGAACAGTATGAAATGAGTATCCTAGCACAGTCTCTTTTAATGATTGGTTATTGGAGATGAAAGAAACGCTCTTTCCTTTGAATAACGGCATAATTCTTAATAGCTCGATCCAATGTCCCCCTACGGATGCGATCGCTAATATATTTGCCTTTCTTTCTTCGAAATCCAAATCGATCAGCGGCATCAAAATGCTGCATAGGCTGCGGCTGCATAGGAAAGCTAAGAGAACAATCAAAGAATAAATAAAAATCAATTCGAAAGCGACTTGAATGCTTAGCGCAAATGCCGAGATTAATATGATATGCAAGATCACACTTCGCCAGGTGGCTTTATAAATATCGCTTAGCTGGTACATCGAATACTCACTGTAAAGCCGGAACAGCATCGTGCTTAAGAACCATGAAGCCCATATAACCGACACTAAAACATAAGTGTCGTGAGCGGTAAGTGTAAATGATCCTAGGCTTATTGCCGCGTGAAACCCGGCAAACAAACATAGGTTTAACAAGATAAAATCTGTGAGGGCTAGAACGGCCCGCAATAGCGATAGTTGACTTATAGGCATAGGTTGTAATTTTTGTCTAATCAACCAACTTTAATGCCAATTATTGCAATAGTTTTAAACATTGTAGTTATATGTTAATATAATTGCATTTTATCGGTTCTGGTTTGAAGGTAGGATCGATATAAGTTTCATGAAAATCACTTAGATTCACTCGGTTAGTGTATAAAATACACTTATAAATTCATTTCTGTGTAAAATATAGCTTATAAACACTTTAAGCAAAAGCAGGATTCTCAACTAAAAACGTTGTAGTTAATTGATAATGATCGAGTAATAAACTACCCCACTTAGGGCGTAATTTCCCCGTAGTTAAATGGTTAAATTATAAGACGTACCCCCTTTATTTTCGTCAACTGGTCTACAGCGTAGCAAATGGCCTTTAATTCCTTGGTGAGTTTCAAAACGCTGAAGATGTTATTTCGGTGCATTTTTGTTGCACTTATCTTTCAGGTTATCAACAATGGTATTAAAAATGTAGTTAAATGGTAAAGCAAGGACTAAAATCCTTGTGTTAATGGGTTGATCCCCATTGGTACCACAAAAGCGCCTCAGATTTTCTCTGGGACGTTTTTTTCATTAACTTCCGCCTGGATTATATGACAACCAAAACTTTTTTAATTTCCATCGGCTTGGTAAGTGTTTTACTGATAACCTCATGCAAAACATATTACATACCCGTCGAGAGTTTTAAGCAGCAGCTTGAGAGCCCCGCTGCCGTTTTAACCAAACAGGTGACTACCAGGTTGCCATACGGTTTTCGTGAAACGTACCGGGCGATGTCAATCGATTTTATTAAATGTTTTGACAAAGATGGCAATGAGGTTTCTTTGAAAAATTCTCCTTCCGTAGAGATAAGATTTACTGATAATGATAATAGAAAGACTGTATTTTATTTTGATCGTCTTTCCCTGAAAGGCGACACAATAACGGGCGGACAATCAAGATTTATCTCGTCTATGACAAAGAGCATTCCGTTGAGCAAGGTGAAGCTGATTGAGATACAAAATGCCAAACGTGGTTTAAAGTATGTTAAGTGATTGCCTTGAAAGATGCAAATTTGTTGGCATATAATATTAGCAACCTATTACATTTAAACAGAAAAGCCTCCCGATTTATTGAGGACACTGAAAAAGTAATTCAATAAAACGTATTACGAGAAGCGATCAAGAGAAAAGGTAACTTTTACTTGGTCGTTTTTTTGTTCAGATTTATTT
>NZ_JBHUON010000023.1:0-73976 GCF_042686155.1 Mucilaginibacter antarcticus
ACAACGCTACGCGTTCCCAACATCCTGACACGACAAACAAACAATAATTAATAACTTTATAAAAATAACTGTCAACCTTTTTCAGGACGGGTCATTTTTGTGTCATTTTTAACAAATTTTCAATCAACTCATTATCAGTTAATTAATGTAAAATCTTGTTTCATTTTGTTTCACCCTGTTTCTACAATTCACTCATTATAAAATAGTTAAGCCAAAATGTTGTTTCACTTGTTTCATCTGTGTCACACACGCGTGAAACAAACACGCTAAAACGCAAAAGGTCCCGGCCATAACAGCCGGGACCTTTACTATTTCAGCTATGTCGACTAGATATAACGGTTGATCAGGTTCTCCATATACTCTTGTTTGCCACTGATGGTCTGCGGCTCGCCGCTTTCGATGGCGTACTGGCGCAGGTCTTCTAAAGATAGTTTGCCGTCTTCAAAGGCCTTACCCTGACCGCTGTCAAACGAAGCGTAACGGTCCGTCCGTAGCTTCTTGTAGTCTGATTTCTGCAGGATGTTATCGGCAGTGATCAAGGCACGGGCAAAGATGTCCATCCCTCCAACGTGGGCGTAAAACAGGTCGGCCTGATCGGTAGAGTTACGGCGGATCTTAGCATCAAAGTTGATGCCCCCACCCTGCAAGCCACCGGCCTCCAAAATGATCAGCATAGACTCGGTAAGCTCGTTGATATCATTAGGGAACTGGTCGGTATCCCAGCCATTCTGCATATCGCCACGGTTAGCGTCTATAGAGCCTAACAGGCCGCTATCTGCAGCCACCTGCAACTCATGCTGAAACGTATGGCCGGCAAGCGTAGCGTGGTTAACCTCGATGTTCAGCTTAAAGTCGTTCAACAAGTCGTACTTCTGCAAGAAGCCCAGAACCGTTGCCGAATCGTAGTCGTACTGGTGCTTGGTAGGCTCGCAGGGTTTAGGCTCAATGAAGAACGTGCCTTTAAAGCCCTGCTTGCGTGCATAGTCCTTAGCGGTATGCAGGAAACGGGCCAGGTGCTCCTGCTCGCGCTTCATGTTAGTGTTCAACAGGCTCATGTAACCCTCACGGCCACCCCAGAACACGTAGTTCTCGCCACCTAGTTCAATAGTAGCGTCAAGTGCAGCCTTTACCTGCGCCGCGCCATGGCTAAGCACATGGAAATCGGGGTTGGTAGCGGCGCCATTCATATACCGCTTATGCGAAAACAGGTTGGCTGTGCCCCAAAGCAACTTAACGCCGCTATCGGCTTGCTTTTGCTTAGCGTAGTCAACCAGTGCTTGTAAGCGACGGTCGTTTTCGGCAATGTCGTTACCATAGTCAACCACATCCACATCGTGGAAACAGTAGTATGGCAGGTTCATCTTCGTTAAAAACTCAAAGGCCGCGTCCATTTTGTCTTTGGCACGCTCAACGGCGTCCGCCTTCTTGTCCCACTCAAAGACATGTGTGGGCCCGCCAAACGGATCGCCACCATTACCCACAAATGAGTGCCAGTAAGCCCCCGCGAAACGCAGGTGCTCTTTCATCGTTTTCCCGGCTATTACCCTCTCCGCGTCATACCAGCGAAAAGCCAGCGGGTTATCAGACTCAAGGCCTTCGTACTTGATTTGGCCAATTCCTTTAAAAAATTCTGTGTCGCCTGTTATTACTTTCATAATTGTTTGATTTCACTGATTAGTTGATGATTCCACCGATCTGGTTGCATTAGCACAGATCAACGGTTATGTATATTACTTAGTTTTCAATTGCTTGTTTAAAAGTTCTTTCCACTCTTGGTAAACAGCTTCAAAAGCAGCTGTGGCTGTTGGTTCTATGAGTTGTAGCGGCTTAGCATCATTAAACGCTTCCTTCGGCGACGCGAAGACACCTGAACCAATGCCCGCACCTAAAGCCGCCCCTACGCTGCCATCGTTATTATAAAGCTCAACCGGTATGCCGGTGGCATTAACAAAGGTTTGCGCAAACAGGTCGCTTAAAAACAAGTTGGCCCTGCCGGCACGGATAACGTTAGGGCTCATACCGTTTTCGCGCATAATGTCAACGCCATACCTAAACGCACAAGCAATACCTTCTTGAACCGCGCGGAAGATGTGTGCGGGTGTATGCAGGTTTAAATCGATATAATGAAAATGCACCCCCACCTGTTGGTTGTTCAGCATCCGCTCGGCACCGTTACCAAACGGAAGGATGCGTAAGCCATCGCTGCCCATTGGCGCTTTGATTGCCTGCTCATTCATTTGCTGATAGCTTACCGAGGAACCAAACAAGTTCTTTGTCCAGCGGTATAAGCTGCCGGTACCATTGATGCACAGCAATACGCCCAGGCTCTTTTGCTGACTGGTGTAGTTAACGTGTGCAAAGGTATTAACACGCGATTGCGGATCATATGTCAGCTCGTCGCTAACACCATAGATGACACCCGACGTACCTGCCGTAGCAGCCACCTCGCCGGGGCTGAGCACGTTTAATGATAGCGCGTTATTGGGCTGATCGCCGGCTTTATAAGCTACGGGGATACCTGTCTTTAAACCCAACTGCTGCGCCATGCTTGCAGACACGCCGCCATGATTTGAAAACACAGGCTGTACCCCTGGGAACAGGCGCTCGCTGAAACCATAGTGATCTATAATGGCTTTGGATATGCTGTTATTCTTAAAATCGAAGAAAACACCTTCAGACAAGGCAGAGATCGATGTAGTAATCTCGCCGGTCAGCTTCATGGCAATGTAGTCGCCTGGGAGCATGATCTTGTCTATCCTATCGTATATGGCTGGCTCATTTTGCTTTACCCATGCCAGCTTGCTTGCTGTAAAATTGCCCGGCGAATTAAGCAGATGAGACAGGCAGTAGTCATGACCTAGCTTGTCAAAAGCTTGTGCGCCCAGTTCTACCGCGCGGCTATCGCACCAAATGATACTATCACGCAGCAAATTTTGATCTTTGTCAACCAGTACCAGCCCGTGCATCTGGTAGGCAATGCCAATGGCGGCAATGTCTTGCGGGTTGTACTTTTTAGTACTATTACATTTGTGAATGGCCTGTTGCACCTGCTCCCACCACATATCCGGCGACTGCTCGGCCCAACCCGGTTGCAAAGCCGTTATAGGCGACTCAATATCCGGATACTGCGCCGATGCTACAGTTTGTTGCGTAACGGCATCCACAACTGATACTTTTACAGACGAAGTGCCTATATCAATTCCTAATAATAGCATGCTATTGATAGATAAGTTTGTATTAAAATTGGTTTACAGCGGTTTGAATTGCTGGCTGCAAATTAATTGTTTTTACATACTTAATGTATAAAATACACTATTAATTTTTGCTGATGTTGTAATTGATTTGGGTTTTATGCTTGTTGATGTTAAAATTGTTTAAAAGAATGCCAGTATTATTGCGCTGCTTCAATGCTTTGTAATTTCTTTGATGGTATTAAAAACACACGCCCTGATCTGGAGGTTATAAGTTAACTTTACTTGTAAATTAACAAAGATGAAAAAACTGATACTTGCCCTGATATTTACCGTTGGTTTTGCTGTAACCGGCAACGCACAAGACAAGCCAATTACCCCGGCAAATTATAAAGAAAACGCCGGCAAAGTAGTTACGCTTTGTGATACGGTCTATACTGTGAGGATCTTTAGTGATACCTTAACGTTGCTTAATATGGGCGGCGCTTATCCTAAGCAAAAATTTACCATCGCTATAAAAGGAAACAAACTGCAGATGGATTGGGCAAACCTGAAAAAGAAACACCTTTGTGTAACCGGCACTTTAGAGCTATTTAAAGGCACCTGGCAAATAGTAGCAGCGCAGCCAAACGAGATTACCGTAAGCAAATAAGCAGCTTCAAATTTCAGTTTAACTTCCTCATTATTGGGGCACCGTAAAGTGCAGGCAAATAAAATTGCAACAATCCCCCATATATTTTGGCAAAGCGTGATTTAAAGTTTATAATTGCCCAACCAATTATAAATTTTTATCAAATGAATAGGCTGACAAACGGCGACTGGATAGTTTTCGCAATTTACTTTGTTGTAGTTGCATCTTACGGATTATGGGTTTATTGGCGCAAGCGTTCCGCTGAAGCCGGATCAAAAGATTATTTCTTAGCAGAAGGTTCATTAACCTGGTGGGCCATCGGTGCATCATTAATAGCCTCAAACATATCGGCAGAGCAATTTATCGGCATGAGTGGCTCGGGCTTTAAAATGGGGCTTGCCATTGCTACCTACGAATGGATGGCAGCAGCTACCCTGATAATCGTAGCCATCTTCTTCATCCCCGTTTATCTTAAAAATAAGATTTTCACTATGCCGCAGTTTCTTAACCAGCGGTACAATGGTACGGTAGCTATGATTATGGCCATTTTTTGGCTATTGCTTTATGTTGTCGTAAACTTAACTTCTATATTATACCTAGGAGCCCTTGCGGTAAGCGCAATATCCGATGTTAGCTTAACGGCGTGTATTTGGGGCATGGCAGTATTTGCCGTGATTATCACCCTTGGTGGTATGAAGGTTATTGGCTATACCGACGTTATCCAGGTATTTTTCTTGATACTAGGCGGTTTAGTGACTACGTATATTGCTGTCAACTTGGTGGCAGAGCATTACGGGCAAACCGGTGTATTAAATGGTCTTAACATTATGAAAGACCAAGCCGGCGATCACTTTCACATGATCTTTAAAAAGGATAATGCAAATTACCTAGACCTACCGGGTTTAAGTGTATTAATTGGTGGTATGTGGATAGTTAACTTAAACTACTGGGGCTGTAACCAATACATCACCCAGCGTGCTTTAGGTGCCGATTTAAAGACTGCCCGTGGCGGTATTTTATTCGCTGCTTTCCTGAAATTGTTAATGCCGGTTATTGTGGTATTACCGGGTATAGCCGCATTTATTTTATACAAACAAGATGTATTTAGTTTCCACGATAAAATGATGGTAGCCGGCGAGGTTAATCCCGACCGCTCATATCCTATCTTGCTTAACTTACTTCCGTCAGGGTTAAAAGGACTGTCGTTCGCAGCATTAACTGCGGCGGTTGTCGCTTCGTTAGCCGGTAAAGCAAATAGTATTGCTACTATATTTACGTTGGACGTTTATAAGAAAGCTAATCCTAAGATGTCTGATAAGAAGATGGTTGTGGTTGGTAAAATAACCGTTTGTGTTGCTATGCTGATCGCCATCCTGATCTGCCGTCACTTAGGTATCGACAAAAAAGGTGGTTTTCAATACATACAAGAGTATACGGGCTTTGTGTCGCCGGGTATATTTGCCATGTTTATACTTGGTTTCTTTTGGAAAAAAACTACTTCAACCGCAGCTTTGTTTGCAACCATTGGCGGTTTCATCCTGTCAGTTGGCTTTAAAGTGTTGCCAACCTACGTTAATCTTGCCGGTTTAGAGCCTTACGGTTTCGCGGTAAGAAACGCGGCCGGCGTTTACGAAATGCCATTTATTGACCGCATGGGCTTTGTATTCCTAATTTGCGTTATAGGGATGTACATCATATCTATGATTGAAAACGCCGACGGCAAAAAGGTAAATGGCCTTGAAGTTGACCCGAGCATGTTCAAAACATCAAAAGGCTTCGCAATAGGTACGCTGTTAATTAGCGGTATATTGGTAGCATTATATTCAATGTTTTGGTAAGAAATTAAAACCTCACATACTAGTCCCGGCCTATAAACCGGGACTTTTTATTTAAACGACATCGCATCCTCCGTCAAAAAATGTTTATTTGTATCGGATAACGTCTTCATATTATGATACCTGATTTAGAACAAACCTTCCGTTGGTACGGCCCTAATGATGCCGCCACTTTACAAGCTATAAGCCATACGGGGGCCACCGGCATAGTCAACGCGCTTCACCATATCCCTACCGGCGAAGTGTGGAGCCTTGAAGAAATTCAAAAACGTAAAGCGATCATTGAAACCGGTGGTTTCAAATGGTCTGTTGTGGAAAGTGTTAACGTACACGACAGTATTAAAATTGGCACTGCAGACCGCGATCGTTATATCGGAAACTACATAGAAACGCTTAAAAATCTATCTGCCGCAGGCGTAACCGTAGTGTGCTACAACTTTATGCCCGTGTTGGATTGGACCCGCAGCGATATTGATTATCGCCTTCAAAACGGAGCTTCGGCATTACGCTTTCATGCACCTGCCTGGCGGGCTTTTGATCTGTATATACTGGAGCGACCCGAAGCAACTAATGAGTTTACCGCGGAAGAGCAACAGGAAGCAAAAGGATATTTAGACACCCTTAGCGCCGACGAAATAACACTGCTTACCAATAACATGATGGCTGGTTTGCCGGGCACCAAAGATGTGCTCACGGTTGAGCAATTTAAAGGTTTTTTAAAGCGCTATGCGGATGTTAACACCGCTAAGCTTAAAGCCAACATGGCTTATTTCCTGCAGGCCATTATCCCTGATGCTGAAAAATTGGGCATTAAGATGTGCGTACATCCTGACGATCCGCCTTTCCCTATATTTGGTTTACCAAGGATTGTATCTACGGAACATGATTTGAACGAGGTAGTAAACGCTGCCCCGTCGCAAAGCAACGGTTTAACCTTCTGTACCGGCTCCTTAGGCGCCCGTGCCGATAATGATCTGCCAGGTATAGTTGAACGCCTTGGACAGCACTTTCATTTTTTGCACCTGCGTAATGTAAAGCGCGAGGCTGACGGGAGTTTTTACGAAGACAGCCACCTTGAGGGCAGCACAGACATGTACGCCGTAATGAAGGCACTGATATTAGAACAACAAAAAAGACAAGCAGCCGGCCGTACGGATATTACCATCCCTATGCGCCCGGATCACGGGCATAAGCTTTTAGACGATTTTAACCACGATACCTTTCCAGGATACTCAGTTATTGGTCGTTTGAAAGGATTAGCAGAATTACGGGGGTTGGAATTGGGGATTAAAAGAAGTTTATAAGAACGTGGTTTGTACTTTTTGTCATTTCGAACGAAGAGAGGAATCTATACCTTATCAGTAGCTCGCGTACAGACTTCTCTCTTCGTTCGAAATGAAGCCTTGTTGGGTGGGGAATGACTTAATTTCCTCAAACAATACGCCTGTTTACTCCTTTTATAGGCAACGCCATTACAAACGCGCCGTATTATAATATGCCTCATATAGCAGCAACAGCTACCATTAATCTTCCTTACAAAATCGCTCAGCAAGATGTAAAACAACAGGCTCATGATCTGTTTTCGGCAAACTTTCCGCAAACAGACAGGTTGATCTTTGCCTTTGATAATACCGAGATAGTTACCCGAAATTTTTGCAAGCCATTATCCTATTACGCTGAGCCAAATACCTTTGAGCAGCGCAATAATGATTACATTGAAAACGCGCTGAAATATTCAGTGCAGGCCATCGAAGATTGCATAGCAAAAGCAGGCGTAACCGGAGGGGATATTACAGATATCTATTTTGTAACAACCACCGGCTTGGCTACACCAAGTATCGACGCTTTGATCATTAATCAAATGCAACTTAACCCACATGTTAACCGCAGTCCGCTTTGGGGTTTAGGTTGTGGTGGTGGCGTTTCTGGCATGGCTAAGGCATGCACAACGGCTAAGGCAAACCCCGATGCGGTGGTGTTATTAGTGGCTGTAGAATTATGCTCATTAACCTTAATCAAAAGCGACTACAGCAAGAGTAACTTCATCGGCTCAAGCCTATTTTCGGACGGTATAGCGGCAGTAATTATAAAGGGCGACAATCATATCCCGACGGGTCACAAAATTGGTTTCATAGCAGCCAGCAGCAAATTGTATTATAATTCACTTGACGTTATGGGCTGGGAGTTTAAGGATACCGGCTTTAAGGTGCTTTTCTCTAAAGATATCCCTACCTTCATCAATGAAAATGTTAAAATAGATATCACTGAATTTTTAACCAGACACCAGTTACAGCTAAGCGATATTAAAAATTTTATTTTTCACCCGGGCGGTAAAAAAGTATTAGATGCTTATACCAATGCGCTTGGTGTTGAAGGCGACTTTTTAAACAAAACCCGTGCAGTGATGAACGATAATGGTAACATGAGCAGCGCCACAGTGCTTTATGTTTTAGAACGATTTATGATTGACGATTTTGAAGATGGCTACGGTCTAATGATGGCTATGGGCCCTGGCTTTTCGAGCGAAATGGTATTGTTAAAAATGACGAATTAATAAACAAATGTATTTTATCATATTCATTTCGCTGTTAATCCTGCAGCGTCTATCCGAGCTTTACATATCGCGCCAAAACGAAAAATGGCTACTGGCAAATGGCGCCGTGCAATACGGGCAATCGCACTACCCATTTATGGTAGGCATGCACACTGCATTTATCATATCACTTCTTTTCGAATACAACTGGCGGAGTGGCACAAATATAAGTTGGGGGTTTTTAATCGCGTTTTTATTGGTGTTAGCTTTTAAATTTTGGGCGCTCTCATCATTAGGAAAATATTGGAATACCAAGATCTATCGCATACCTAATGTTTATCCCGTAAAAAAAGGACCATATAAAATTTTCAAGCACCCAAATTATATGGAAGTAGTTTGCGAGATAGCCCTTATCCCGCTGGTCTTTGGACTTTTTTTTACAGCCATAATATTCACCCTGCTTAACGCCGCAATGTTGTATGTAAGGATAAGTGCGGAGAATAAAGTGTGGGCTGAATAAGCAACAGAGAACAGCTATTTAATTATCCGCTAAGTCCTCGCTATTTCTTGATTTTCCTGTACGGTAAGCCAAATAATAGAACAGCAAAAATGCGCCGAAACCTAATAAAACCTCCGGCTCATTCAGATACGGAAAAACGGGAATAGCGTAATAAACCGAGAAGGCAAACGCTGCAAGGGCTAACAGGGTACACAAGATTGATATCAATCTTTTCATTTAAATCAGAGTTAGGGTACTCGGGACTAAAAGGGTTGCAACTAATTAATTATCAGAGACAACACTGTAATTTAAATGAAATAATTATCCAATCAAAAAAACTTCGTAAAATTTAACTGTAGGTTTTAGTTAGCCAATCGTGTGACGAAAATATTTTCGACATACGATTGACCAACCTACAAACAGCTTAATTAACACGTTTAAAGACAGCTGCAGCCAACGGAGATAAGGTAATTCGGATAGAGTTATCTTTGCCATGCCAGTTCACCAAATCGCTTTGTATAACTTTTTCATTGCTAATCCCGCTACCCCAATACTCTTGTTTATCTGAGTTAAAAATCTCTTGCCAGTTTCCCCCGGCAGGCACACCCACTCTGTAATTAGTGCGCGAAACTGGAGTCATGTTTAACACTACTACCAGATCGTTTTTAGCATCGTGACCCTTGCGTACAAATACCACTACAGAATCATTAGCGTTGCCGCCATCAATCCACTCAAAACCCTCCGGCGAAAAAGCTTTCTCGTACAAGGCCGGTTCTGATTTATACACTTCGTTAAGTGCTCTTACGGTCTCGCTTATACCTTTGTGATTAGGGTATTCAGTTACGTGCCATGGCATGGCGGTTTGATAGTTCCACTCTTCGCCCTGGCCAAATTCACTACCCATAAACAGTAGCTTTGCACCAGGGTGCATAAACATGTAACTATACACTAAACGCAGGTTTGCAAATTGCTGCCATTCGTCACCCGGCATTTTGCGCAGCATTGATCCCTTACCGTATACTACCTCATCATGACTGAAAGGCAACATAAAGTTTTCGGTAAAAGCATATATCAGACTAAATGTTAACTGGTTATGATGATATTTTCTGTTAATAGGATCTTCGCCGAAATATTTAATGGTATCGTGCATCCAGCCCATCATCCATTTCATACCAAAACCTAAACCGCCTGCAAACACCGGGCGGCTAACGCCACTAAATGAAGTTGATTCTTCGGCAATAGTTTGTACATCGGGAAAATGCGCGTAAACCGCTTCGTTAAATTCTTTTAAAAACGCTATAGCTTCAAGGTTTTCGTTACCACCATATATATTTGGCTCCCACTCGCCCACCTTACGCGAATAATCAAGGTATAGCATAGATGCAACCGCGTCTACACGTAAACCATCAACATGGTACCTATCTAACCAAAATAGCGCGTTACTGATCAGGAATGCCCTAACTTCGTTACGACCATAGTTAAATATATACGATTTCCAATCGGGATGAAAACCCTTGCGCATATCTTCGTGCTCATACAAATGCGTACCGTCAAAGTTGTACAGTGCCATAGCATCACCGGGGAAATGCGACGGCACCCAGTCCAGAATAACGCCAATGCCTTCCTGGTGAAAACGCTCTATCAACAGCATTAGCTGCTGTGGCGTACCATACCGCGATGATGCCGCGTAATAGCCGCTGACCTGATACCCCCAACTTGGATAATAAGGATGCTCGGCTATCGGCATAAACTCTACATGGGTAAAGCCCATGTGCTTAACATACGGCACCAGTATATCTGCCAATTGTTCATAGGTATAAAACTCATCGGGCTTCTCAAAGTCGCGCGCCCATGAGCCTAAATGCACTTCGTAAACAGAATAGGGCTTGTCAAGCGCGTTATGCTGATAACGGGTTGACATCCATTTACTATCGTCCCATTTATAAAAGGTATCGGCCACAATTGAGCCTGTGCGTGGCGGCACTTCCCAACGCAAAGCAAAAGGATCGCTTTTCTCCAAATCTTCGCCTGTACTTGAGTTGATGAAGTATTTGTACACCTCGCCCACCCCTACATTGGGTATGAAACCCTCCCAAATGCCTGAGCCATCCCAACGAATATAAAGCGGGTGAGAGGCATTATTCCAACCATTAAAATTAGCTATGACCGATACATAATGCGCATTTGGCGCCCAAACTGCAAAATAGGTACCTATCACGCTATTATGCTGCACCACATGCGAGCCCAATTTTTCATATAGCTTATAATGTTTACCTGACTGAAAGAGGGCGATATCAAAATCCGTAAAACGACTATACGGAATAACCGCTTTAAACTGATCGGATATCGAAAGATCGGAAATAGGTGCCCCAACTTTCCTGACAGCCGCTGTTGCCTTGGTAGCTTTTGGCGTAGTAGCTTCAGGCTTGCTTTTAGCAATTTTTGTTTTAGTAACTTTTACAGATGTTGCGTCCGCAGATTCGGGTATGGTAGTAGTTTTTTTTGCCATGATGGATAGCCTCTCGGGGCATTTAGATTTAACTCAGGTAAGTTAATGAGTTTTGTTTATAACAACCAAATATAGCATTATTGTTTGCCGCGAGGCAATAATAATAGTGATGTATTTAAGGTTTCGCCACCCTTTGCAATACGTCGCTATGCTCAGAATTAGCAAATAAAAAGAGCCTCACGAAAACTCGTGAGGCTCTTATATTATAATACTAGCAGCTCAAAAAGAGTTAGCCTTATTGTATCTCTATCTTCTTAAAGGTTTTGCTGTGTTTAAACTCAAGCACCTTATCATTTACGGTAAAATCAGTAACAGGTTTACCATCAACAATAATCTCTGTGACGTTAAACGGCAAGCCGGATACGGCAAAAGCGTAAGTTTCGTAACGTGGTGTATATAAGCCTTCCATGCTTTGCTGTATGGTGTAGCTGGTTTTGCTGCCGCTTACCGCAAACTTCTTTTCAGAATAAATGTCCTGCTCATAAGCAAAAGTTTCGCCATAATCTTCAAAGAAGAAGGAGTTCGCTTCTGTCTCAATATAATAGCAGTTTAGCTTAACTTCCTCTATTTCCTTTTCACCAACGTACTGCATCACCGGGTACTCTGGTATAACAGAGCCAGCTTTAACAAAGATCGGGATAGTCTCTAAAGGCGTTTCTACTTCGATCTCTTTACCCCCATCAACAACCTCTAATGTCCAGAAATTATACCATTTGCCTACCGGTAGGTAAACAATACGGCTTTTTTGCCCTGGCTCCAGTACCGGACAAATCAATATCTTATCGCCATAAGTAAATTCATCCTGGCGGAAGTAGTTGTCAGACTCGATCTGCTCCTGCATTACTATAGGCCTTAATATTGGAAAACCATAACGGTGGTGCTCCCAAAATGTCGAATACAGGTAAGGGATCAGTTTGTATCTTAGCTCAATAAATTTACGATTAATGGCAGTGTATGGCTCACCAAAGCTCCATGGTTCGCGTTCCTTAGTATCGCCGGCGGAGTGTGCACGCATAAATGGCGCAAAGGTTCCCAATTGTATCCAACGGGTAAATAACTCGCCGTCAGGCTCGCCGCTAAAGCCACCAATATCAGTACCGCAGAACGGCACCCCAGACATTGACAAACGTTGTAACTGGATGTTGCCTAACTTTAAATGCTCCCAGGTAGCCACGTTATCACCAGTCCATACAGACGAGTATCGTTGTACCCCCGAATAGCCCGCGCGGGTTATGGTAAACGGACGCTTGTTCTTCATGATTTTACGCAATCCTTCGTAAGTTGCGCGTACCATTTGCATGCCGTAAACGTTGTGCGCCTTACGATGCGACCCACGATAGCCGTCGTATTGATGGCGAACATCGTCTGGGAACGTGCCCGTACCAAAAACAGCCGGCTCATTCATATCATTCCAAACACCGGCGACACCGGCATCAACTAATCCCTGAAACAAACCACCCCACCACTCTCGTACTTCAGGGTTGGTAAAGTCCGGAAACTGGCAACGGCCTGGCCACACATGGCCTTCCATAAAGTAGTCGTCGCTTCGGCGGCAAAAGTATTTATTCTCTTTGCCTTCTTTAAATACCCAATAATTATCATCTACACGTATTCCAGGGTCAATAATTACTACAGTTTTAAAGCCATCGTCGGCCAATTCCTTTACCATTTTCACCGGATCAGGGAAATACTTTTTATTCCAGGTAAAACAACGGTAGCCATCCATATAATCAATATCCAGGTAAATACCATCACATGGGATTTTCTGCTCGCGGAACGTCGTAGCTATTTTACGCACTTTATTCTCTGGATAATAACTCCAGCGGCATTGGTGATAGCCAAAGGCCCATAACGGTGGCATTGGATGCGTACCGGTAAGTTTATGGTAGTTTTTAACCACGTCCATCATATGCGGGCCGTGGATATAATAATATTGCATTTCGCCACCGTCAGCCCAAAAACTGGTTTTATTGCTCTCTTCAGCGCCAAAATCAAAATGCGATTTAAACGTATTATCAAAAAAGATACCGTATGATATGCCTTCGTTAATGCTGATATAAAAAGGGATAGTACGATAGATAGGATCCTGATTCCATTGAAACGAATATGCATCCGTGTTCCAGTTTACAAAGCGTTTGCCTCTTAAATTAAGGTCGGTAGGTTTATCACCTAAACCAAAAAAGGCCTCTTTAGGGGCACTGTCTTTGGTACAGAAAACGTAGTATCCACCAGCGGCCACATTTTCCTCCCAGTGCATTGGCACAGCGTCAGCGTTGGTTACAGTACCGTCAGCGTCAGAGAACGATATAAAAAAATCGGCTTTGCGGATATGACAATTAATAATACCCGTTGATACCCTAAACTCCTGATCGTTTTCAAACAAGGTAAATGCGGTTGCCTCTTGCGGAACTTTTGGTACTCCATAAGAGAACTCGTCAAGAAAAACACCATGCGGCGCCAATCTAATCCGAATAATCTCGTCTGTAACTACAACAAGCTCAACCTTAGCCTCGCCATCTGTAAAGAAAAACTTACTTCCAATTTGGTCTGCATGGTTGGGTACACCTAAATATTTTTTTATTATTGGTTTCAGCCCTATAATGGGGTTATTGACGTGCTGCACCAAATCATCTTCTTCTGTAACCTTATTTAATTGCGGGTCTAATGTATTGTCTTCCATATATAACTAAAATTCGATCTTTGCTTGCAAACCAATTCGGCAGCAGACTCAAAAACCATCACAAATGCCTGTTTCAACAGCTAATAAACGATTTTATTTTAAATAATTAAGCGACATTGAGTGCTAAAAGATTGACAAATGTGAAAAATTATGAATGTCATAATTTTGGGTACTACATTATAATCAAATGGCAATCAGGGCTAATCATAACTATGTGCGCTTTAGCAAATTTGGGTCCACAACAGTACAAACTAGTTGTCAATTATTGACTTTACCTGCCCAAGCTTGCTAATCTGCCTGTCCTCAAGCTATCTTTGCCGTAATGAAGCCCGATAAAAAACATGTATTTTCTGTCACTAACTATAATGAGTTTAGTACAGAGGCTTTAAAAATATTCAGGCATCAGGCAATAAATTGCACCGTGTATGGTGATTTTATTTCCGGACTCGGGGTTGAAGCTGATTTGATAACTCAGGTCGATCAGATCCCATTTTTGCCTATCCAGTTTTTTAAATCGCGACGTATTTTAAGCGCTAATGATGATATACAAGTAAGTTTTACCAGTTCAGGTACTACAGGCGTAATAACCAGCAGCCATCATGTAACCGACGTAACCTGGTACGAGGAAAGCTTCCAGCGTGCTTTCTCTTTGTTTTATGGTGATATAACTAGCTTTACCATACTTGCCTTACTGCCGGCTTACTTAGAACGGCCCGGCTCATCGTTAATTTACATGGCGCAGGACCTGATTACGCAATCAAATAACCCGAATAGCGGCTTTTACCTTTATAATCATGATGACCTGCATGCGCAACTGCTTCGCCAGCAGGCATCAAAAAAGCCGACGCTATTAATAGGCGTAACCTTCGCTCTGCTGGATTTTGTTGAACAGTACAAAATGAATTTCCCCGAGCTTATTGTGATGGAAACCGGTGGCATGAAAGGCCGCCGTAAAGAAATGATCCGCGAGGAACTGCACACCATTTTATGCGATGGCTTTGGGGTTGATGCCATACATTCAGAATATGGTATGACAGAACTATTATCGCAAGCCTACTCAAAAGGCGAAGGCATATTTAACTGTCCGCCCTGGATGCGCATACTTACGCGAGACACCAACGATCCGCTTAGCTCAACTACGCAAAGTAAAACCGGCGGGATAAATGTCATTGATCTTGCCAATATCAATTCGTGCTCATTTATAGCTACGCAAGATTTAGGCAGGGTTTATGCTGATGGAAGTTTTGAAATACTGGGACGTTTTGACAATGCTGATATCCGCGGGTGTAATTTGCTTATAGCTTAGTCATCAAAACATATTTTGTATATTTTTGCAATCAAATAATAAAGATTAAAATGATCGAGAAATTTTTGCGCGATGAACAAGACCCAAAAGCGGTTGAGAAAGTGTACAGTCGCCTTGCCGACCTGCTAACCAGCGACGAAGAAGTTATATATATATCTGTACAAAAAAAGCCTTTAGTTAACATACTACCGGACTGCATTGCCATTACTAATAAACGCGTTCTCTTTTTCACCCCGGCTAACCTTGGCTTGTCTATAAAGTTTGTTGATTTTGTTTGGAAAGACATTGTTGACGTTTACACCAAAGAAGAGATCATTGGCGCTATATTCAGCGTAAAAACTACCGGTGGCGGCGAAATGGGCGTAGATTACTTACCCAAGGTGCAGGCCCGTAAATTATATCAATACGCCCAGGAACGTAAAGAGTCAGAACGCGAAGCCCGCCGCCTGCGCGACCTGGAGCAAAAACGCGCCGAGTCTGGATCTGTACAATTTGAAACACCATTGCAACCGGTAGCAGCGCAGCAGATTGTTACCCCCACTCCTACTCCTGTGCCGACAGCCGAGCCAAAACCGGAGCCTGTGGCTGTGCCGGATATTTTAACCGAAAAACTTAAAAAGCTGAAAACACTATTTGATAGTGGGCTGATATCGCAAGAAGAGTACAACCACAAAAAATTAGAATTGCTAAGCGATTTGTAATTGCAGACCACATAAAGCAGAAAGGGCCGGAGTTAACTCCGGCCCTTTCTGCTTTATGTGTAAAATTTTTTATTCTGCAATAATCAGAAAATAGTTTTTCTTACCTTTTTGAGCCACTAAAAACTTTCCACCAATCAAGCTATCAGGATTGTAAACAGACTCAACCGATTCGATCTTTATTTTATTGATGGCAACGCCACCACCCTGGATCATTTTCTTCGCCTCACCTTTTGATGCAAAAACAGCTGTATTAGCTGCCAAAAGATCAACAGAATTGATACCAGCCTGCAGATCGATCAAGGCTATCTTAAAGTTAGGTACACCTTCAAACAAGTCAATAACCTCGTTTTCATTCAGCTCATTCAAAAATTCTATACCGGTATTACCAAACAAAAACTCTGACGATTTAACGGCTTTTTCGTATTCAGCTTCATTATGTACGCGAACAGTGATCTCTTTTGCCAACGCCTTTTGCAAAGTACGTTGATGCGGTGCAGCGTCGTGCTCAAGCTCCATGGCTTCAATCACATCGCGCTCAAGTAAGGTAAATATGCGGATATATGCCTTAGCGTCCACATCGGTAGTATTTAACCAAAATTGGTAAAACTGGTAAGGCGATGTACGCGCAGGATCCAACCAAATGGCCCCGCTCTCTGTTTTACCAAATTTAGTGCCGTCGGCTTTCTTAATTAGCCGTGTGGTTAACGCGTAGGCCTCGCCGGCATCTTTACGGCGTATAAATTCGGTACCGGTTACAATGTTTCCCCATTGGTCTGAGCCGCCCATCTGCAACACACAGTTATGGTGTTTCCATAGGTAGTAAAAATCGTAGCCTTGCACTAACTGATAAGTAAACTCGGTAAAAGACATACCGGTATCGCCTTCAAGGCGTTTCTTCACCGAGTCTTTAGCCATCATATAATTAACGGTGATGTGTTTACCCACATCACGTATAAAATCAAGGAAAGTAAAGTTTTTAAACCAATCGTAGTTGTTCACCATTTGGGCGCTATTAGCGCCACTATCAAAGTTTAAAAACTGCTCCAGCTGGCTTTTTACCGCGTCCAGATTATGTTGCAGCACATCCTCAGACAATAGATTACGCTCGGCAGATTTACCTGAAGGATCGCCTACCATACCAGTAGCTCCACCAACCAGGGCATAAGGTTTATGACCCGCCCGCTGAAAGTGTATCAAGGTCATTATTTGAGTTAAGTGACCCACGTGTAACGAATCGGCAGTTGGATCAAAGCCAATATAGCCCGACGCCATACCTTTAATTAAAACATCTTCAGTTCCGGGCATAATGTCATGTAACATCCCCCGCCAGCGTAATTCTTCAACAAAGTTCATTCTGTAATTATAATATATCCCAATAACTATTGGGCGCCAAAGATAAGATAATATAACTTTTATAACAGAACCACACACTCCACATCTTTGGGAATGTTATATTTAATATCGACGCATAACTATTAATACTATATAAACGTTTTAATAAAGGTATTTACCATATTTTTCTTTATTTTAGGTTACAAACCCGGCAATGAATTTTCTATCGCATTATTATTTCGACAGTGATATAACCGACTGTTATTTTATTTTAGGTACCGTACTGCCCGACCTTTTGAAAAATGCAGATAAAACCATCGTTTTACATCCAGAAAAATTAGAACACACAGATGCACACATAAAAAGCCTGCTTTCCGGCTGGAACAAACATCTTGACGTTGACCGTTATTTCCATTCGTCTGAGTTTTTTGCAACACACTCGCATCAATTAAAATTGTTACTTGGGCCAGTTATTGAAGGCTCGCCTGTTAAACCTTTTTTTTTAGGGCATATAGCTGTAGAGTTAATTATAGATAACCTTTTAATTACAACCGGCAGACTGAAGGTCGAAAGCTTTTATGACCAGCTAAAAAGCTGCGATAACACCGTTATTGAGGAATTTTTAAAATTTGCAGGTTTGAAAGACACCACTCGATTCTTCCGTTTTTTTGAAGGATTTAAAAAAGATGGCTACCTTCACAGCTACTCAGAAACCGAGCAAATTGCCTATGCCCTTAAACGTATCTGTATGCGGGTTTGGGATAGTCCCTTCACGCCACTACATGAAAGCCGCATTACTGAAACGGTGATTGCTTATCGCCAATTATTATTACCTGAATTCATGTCGATTTTTGACGAAATTGAAGGCAAGCTTTTAGCGCGGTAGCACTGTATTACCTTTACTTAACACGCTGTAGTTTAAATATATCCGCAAAATGAGCCACTATATTAGCAAAAACCATTAAAAATCAGCATTTAAGATCAAATTAAATTTTTTGAATAAAAATATAGTTCTACCTTTGCAGTCCCAATTAACAAATTGGGAAAAGGAGATAAATTACTTAATGGCAAAAAAACAAGAAGCAGAAAAAGAATTAAAAGCTAACGAAGCAGAACTGGGTACAGTTCAAGCTCAAGGCGAAAAAGAAACTATTGAATCAGAGGCTGATTCAATATCAATCGAAGAGATCAAATCTCAAATTGCAATTGCACCCCTGGAAGATTTTGACTGGGACGCAGATGACAAGAAATTTGGTAACTACAGCGACAGCGAGCGCGAGAAAATGGAGAAATTGTATGATGGAACTTTTAGCTCTATCACCAAAGGCGAAATTATCAGCGGTACGGTTGTAAGTATCAATAACAAAGATGTGGTATTAAACGTAGGTTTTAAATCTGACGGCTTAGTATCGGTTTCTGAATTCCGTGATACACCAGATCTTAAGATCGGTGACGAGGTTGACGTATTTGTAGAGTCGCAAGAAGATGCTAACGGTCAGTTAGTTCTTTCTCGTAAACGTGCAAAAACTCAAAAATCATGGGAGAAAATTAATTCGGCACTTGATAATGATGAGATCATCACTGGCTTTGTTAAAAGCAGAACCAAAGGTGGTTTGATTGTTGATATTATGGGCGTTGAAGCCTTTTTACCAGGTTCACAAATCGACATCAAACCTATCAGGGATTATGACGTTTATGTGGGCAAAACAATGGAATTTAAAGTTGTTAAGATTAACCACGAGTTTAAAAACGTTGTGGTATCGCACAAAGTGCTTATCGAAGACGATCTTGAAAATCAAAAAACTGAAATTGTTGCCAAACTTGAAAAAGGTCAGGTATTGGAAGGTACAGTTAAAAACATTACCGACTTTGGTGTATTTATCGACCTTGGTGGTGTTGACGGTTTATTACACATTACAGATATTTCATGGGGCCGTATTGAGCATCCAAGAGAAGTGTTGGCATTGGATCAAAAAATCAACGTTGTTGTACTTGACTTTGATGACGAGAAAAAACGTATCGCTCTTGGCTTAAAACAATTAACGCCACATCCTTGGCAGTCGCTTGACGAGAACTTAGTAATAGGTTCTAAAGTTAAAGGCCGCATAGTAACTGTTGCTGATTACGGCGCGTTCCTAGAGATCATTCCGGGTGTTGAAGGTTTAATCCACGTGTCAGAAATGTCATGGTCACAAAACCTGCGCAACCCACAAGAGTTCTTAAAGGTTAGCGACGAGATTGAAGCGCAAGTATTGACATTAGATCGCGAAGAGCGTAAAATGTCATTAGGAATAAAACAATTAACTCCAGATCCTTGGCAAAACGCTGCTGATCGTTACGCAGTTGCAACGCAACACGTAGCTACAGTTAAAAACATGACCAACTTTGGTGTGTTTGTTGAGCTTGAAGACGGCATTGATGGTTTGATCCACATTAGCGACTTATCATGGTCTAAGAAAATCAACCATCCTAACGAGTTCACTAAAGTTGGTGAAAAACTAAATGTGGTTGTTTTAGAACTTGACGTTGACAATCGCAAACTAAGCTTAGGTCACAAACAATTAGAAGAAAACCCTTGGGATACTTTTGAAACCGTATTTACTCTTGATTCAATTCATGAAGGTACAATATTGAAAGTAACTGACAAAGGTGCTATTGTTGCGCTACCTTACGGTGTAGAAGGTTTCGTACCTACCAAACACTTGGTTAGAGAAGACGGCAAAAGCGTAAAAGCTGACGAAACTGCTGATTTCAAAATCATTGAGTTTAACAAAGAGAACAAGCGTATCGTTATTTCACACTCACGTATATGGGAAGAAGCTCGCGCTGACGCTCGTGTTCAAGACTTTGAAAACCGTAAAAAAGAAGCAAAATCTGCAACTAACGCGGTTAAAAAAGTGAAAGACTCGGTAGAAAAATCTACTTTGGGTGATCTTTCAGTACTGGCTCAATTAAAAGAGCAAATGGAAGGTGCAGAAACTAAAGCAGCTACTAAAAAAGCAGCAGCTAAAAAATCTGAAGAAGAAGAAGCTAAATAAGCTTTAACCAATACATTTTATTAAGCCCTGTCGAGCAATCGGCAGGGCTTTTTTTGTAGATTTTTTGTCCTCTTCTATTGTAAGATACTGATCAGTTAAACCTAACCGATATAACTAATCTTGTTGTGGCAATAATCGCCAAAATGATTACATTTGCCCAAATCCACCCATACGATGCAAAACCTTACGCTGCTAGACGGTCAAAAGTTTCAAATCACCATTCAACGCCTTTGTCGCCAGTTGATTGAAAACCATAATGATTTTTCTGACACGGTATTAATAGGTATCCAACCACGAGGTATTTACCTGGCCAAGCGAGTAGCTACTGAGCTTCGCCGCATGTTACCTGGCGTTACCATTCATCAGGGAGATATGGACATCACGTTCTACCGCGACGATTTCCGCCGCCGAAGCGCCCCCATTATTCCCAGCGAAACTAAAATGGACTTCATTATTGAAGGCAAGAAGGTTGTGTTGATGGATGATGTCCTTTGGAGCGGCCGTACTATCCGCGCAGGTATGGAGGCCATGTTAGGCTTCGGCCGCCCGCAAAAAGTAGAATTATTAGCATTGGTTGACCGCCGCTATTCTCGTCACCTACCGATTATGCCCGACTATGTAGGCATTGAGGTGGATTCCATCGCATCACAAAAAGTGGTGGTGAGCTGGAATGAAACCGACGGCGAAGACAAAGTAGTGTTGGTATCCGAGACTGAAAAATAGAATGTCGAATTCCGAGATCATAATTTCGGAGTTAGCTTACAACGAAAACTGAATAGAAATAACATAAAATCTGAAATCGAACATTCGAAATCCGATATATAAAAACATGGCAGAACTAAGCACACGGCACTTATTAGGCATTAAAGGCTTAACCTTACAGGATGTTGAATTGATTTTTGAAACGGCAGACCGTTTTAAAGATGTGCTGAACCAGCCGCAGATACGCAAGGTGCCTTCATTGCGCGATTTGACTATCGCCAATATCTTTTTTGAGAACTCAACCCGTACCCGCTTATCGTTTGAATTAGCAGAAAAGCGCCTTTCGGCAGATGTGGTAAACTTTGCCGCATCTTCATCGTCAGTAAGCAAAGGCGAAACGTTGATAGATACGGTAAATAACATCCTTGCCATGAAGGTAGACATGGTGGTAATGCGTCACCCATATGCCGGTGCTGCTACATTTTTGGCAAAACATGTAAAAGCTCAGATAGTAAACGCAGGCGATGGCGCACACGAACACCCTACTCAGGCGCTGCTCGACGCATATTCTATCCGCGAAAAACACGGCGATGTTGCCGGTAAAAAGGTGGTTATAGTGGGTGATATACTGCACTCGCGTGTGGCGCTATCTAACATACTCTGTCTGAAGTTGCTGGGCGCTGAAGTTATGGTTTGCGGCCCTACTACGCTTATACCTAAATACATAGGTGCGCTTGGCGTTAAGGTGGAATACAACCTCCGTAAAGCCCTTAACTGGTGCGATGTTGCCAATATGCTGCGCATACAATTGGAACGACAGGACATTAAATATTTCCCTTCGCTGCGAGAGTATACTATGTTATATGGCTTAAATAAGCAGATATTGGACTCGCTGGATAAAGAGATAACCGTTATGCACCCTGGCCCTATCAACCGCGGTGTGGAGATCACCAGTGATGTAGCTGACAGTAAGCAATCAATTATACTTGACCAGGTAGAGAATGGTGTTGCTGTCCGTATGGCAGTGCTTTATTTACTTGCCGGTCAAAATCCTTCTTAACTAATATTTATGAAAGCTTTGCGCTGCCTGTTTTTGTTTGTGTTTGTGATATCTTTTGCTGCCAATACTACAGCACAAAGCCGGCAATTGCAAAAAACAGACTCTGTATACAGGCTTATAAAAAGGCATATCGGCACAAACGATGCTAACGCTATTTACAACCTGGCGCATATCCGATTTAAGCAATCTATTACACTTGGCAATTTTCGGGATTTTCTTTTCAAGGAGTTATTTTCTTTAGGCGCTATCAAACAAGATTCTCTGGAAACTTTTGTAAATAACCTTACAGCTGGCTACAAAATAACTTTCGACAATGCACCAATGTTGCTTACCATAAGTTTAGCCGAAGATGATAAATTAGCCTATTTTAAGCTTGAGCCATATAAGGCCGCGCCTACCACCAGACCCATCCCGGTACCTACCAGCAACCCGCTAAAATCGCAAACTGATAAATTAATTGATCTGGTAGCCAGGCGCTATATTCAAAAATCAAACACCTTTGGTTTAGCCATAGGTACGTTAATTGATGGCAAAACAAACACCTACTTTTATGGTGAAACCAAAAATGGCAGCGGTAAACTCCCTAACGCTAATACTATTTTCGAGTTAGCCTCCATCAGCAAAACTTTTACGGCCACCCTGTTGGCATGGTATATTAATCAGGGTAAAATCCAATTGAGCGATCCTATTACAGAATACCTTCCCGATACGGTATCCGTTAATCTTGCTTTGCAAAAGGTCACTGTGTTGCAGTTAAGCAATCATACATCGGGCATACCCGGTTTACCTAATAATTTTACCAAGCAAATAAATTATACCGACGCCAATCCGTATAAAAACTACACCAAACAAATGATGTTTGCTTTCCTAAAAAGCTGCACCTTACGCAGCGAGCCAGGTAAAAGCTATGCATACTCCAATCTAGGTGTTGGTTTACTTGGCGTGATACTAGAGCGGGTTAGCAAAAAAACATACGAACAAATGGTAACAGCGATTATTTGCAAACCATTGGCGATGAAGAGCACCATGCAGCACCTACCTGCACCGTTGGCCGCTAATTTTGCTACCCTTTACGACGAAAACGGCTTACCAACCCCCGCCTGGGATTTCGATGCGCTGGCGGCCTGCGGTTCTTTAAAATCAACTATGACCGATCTGTTGTTATACGCTAAGGCAAATATGGTTAATACCGACAGCAAACTTTCGCAGGCTTTTGAGTTAACACACCAAATAACTTTTGACTGCGACGCGCCGGTTGCTTTAGGCTGGCACATCATCACGGTAGACGGTGTTAAGTACATATTCCACAATGGTGGCACCGGGGGCAGCAGCAGCTTTTTGGCGTTTAACCGCGAAAAGAATATCGGGCTGGTCATCCTGTCAAACGCTACCGCCAGTTTAGATGCAACCGGCACAGGCATTTTAAAAACTATCCAATAAAAAACACTTGAGATTTTAACTATTGATAAAACCGCAAAACAATACAGGGATACTTATTTTAAAAATCAAATAGTTATGCTATCACCAACTTTATAAACCGAGTGAAACTTAATTCCTTGTTTATCAAAATGTTTGGTATAAGCTTCATATCGCTGTTTAATAAAAAACTCTTTGGCGTAACCATCATGTACAGGTAGTATCTGCTTGGGTTGCAACCTGTCGGCGAAGTCCGTAATACGTAACTCATTGGCAAAGGGTGCCATAGTTACCATGAGTAATAGCTCTATACCCTTAAACTCTAATAGATCTTTTTCCATCGAGTCTACCGGGTGCAGTACCTTGTCATTGATGATGAAGCCGCTCATCTGCGGCAGTGGATTGTCTAATATTGGTTCATGCACTACATCTATGGCCTGCAACTTAAATGGCCCAAACTGATGTATACCCTCGTGCAATATAGTATGTGTAATATCGGCCTTAGCCAGCTCGGTACTCACTTGCGAGTTAGCGTAAATTCTAGCACCGCTCAACGCCACTATCTTATTCAAAGCATCGGTATCCAAATGATCCGGATGAATATGAGTAACAATAATAAGTTTTACGTCAGCAAACATTTCCGGCCTAACATCCCCTTCAGCAAAGCTAAATTTGCCCGGGTCGAATAGCAGTTTGTAACCGTCTAACTCAAAAACTACACACGAGTGCAGGTACTTAGTGATTTTCATATATAGCTGATAGTTACAGAATAACCTAAGTTATGAATAAAAAGTTTTAGCCTATCCCAGTCCCTCAATAGATAGACTGCAATAGGTTTACAACAACTCCTTCAACTCGTTCAGTCCAGATATGGTAGCTACCATTCCTTCTTCTACTTTCCCAAAACCAAAATCACAGAAGATAAACGGAACGCCGGCTTTTTGGGCAGCGGTAAAATCGCCCATGGTATCGCCAATATAAACCGGGGTTTGCAGGTTATGGTCCTTTACAACATCCAAAATATTCTCTGCCTTAGGCTGATTTTTAGTACCGTAGCATTGGTGCCCCTGAAAGTAATGCTCAAAGCCACTGATCTTAAAGAAAACTTCGATGTAGCCGCTTTGGCAATTGCTGACAATATAGAGTTTGTATTTTGATGAAAGATATTTCAGAGCGTCTTCTAATCCGGGATACAGATCACCGCCTTTATCGCAGAGTATCTCCAGTTCATATTTACTGGCATAGGTTTTAAATTCTTCGCGTTGTTCTTCTGTAAGGTAAGGCAGTAAAGTTTCAAAAATTGCTTTATAAGTCATCCCTGTGATGGTGTGGATCAGCTCAGGCGTAAAATCTTCTTTAATGTAATCTACATGTTGTTTGGCCGACTGCCAGGCCACAGCCACATTAGCCGAACTGTCCCAAAGCGTGCCATCCAAGTCGAAAATTATACTGTCAAATTTGTTTTTAAGCGATGTATTCATAGTGCCGCAAAGGTAGCTTTTCAACGGCTAATCAAGGCTACTTCGGTTTGGGTTAATTGGCTTTCGCGGGTGTTTTTATCCAGAAATGACAGTTTGAGACGACTGACCCAATACCGCTCAAACGTTTTTAAGGTTTTTACTTTATAACCCTGTTGAGTTAAACTTCTCATCTTATCCACAGTAGCGTACATCATAAACGTTCCGACAGGGTATACCGCTTTAACGTCATCGTTGACCGTTATTATAGGCGACGCGATATAAAAGTTCATTGCCGATACATAATCATCGTTTACCTGCACCACCGGGAAATTTGCAGGGTTATGCGCATTGATCCACATCGCCGCCTGGCTCCCCGCCTGGTATTTTAATAACGAAGCGTAGAAAACTGTATTTAGGTAAATATTGATTAAAAAAGAGGCAATCAACGTACGTAGTACTACCTGCGGGATAATTGCCGATGTTATACCTTGGGGCAGAAACACCAGTGCAAATAATAACGCAGCCAAACAAAAGCTAATGGTAATCGAAAGCGTCTCGGGTTTATAAAAAAAATGCAGGACGCCTATCACCGCTATTAACAACACGATTATTACCAACTGTGTGATCTTTATGATCTTGATACTTGTTGCAGCCTTAACCGTGTATAGATACTGCGCCGTGGTTATGGCGAAAAAAGGGAAAACTATATTTAAATAGTGCGGCAACTGAAATTTGGATGCAGAAAACAGCAGGAAGGTCAACAACGAAGCGCTGATGCAGTACCAGTCGGTAGCTTTTAAGCGCTTACTGCCATCTTTGATAAACCTGTATATCGCCACAAACAACAACAACGACCATGGCAAAAAGGCCCATAAAGTAGTATGAATAAAAAAGCTTGGATCACCATTACCTTTAATAGGCCCGGTGTTAAAGAAACGGCCAAACTGACTATCCCAAAAGAAGAAACGGATGCCCGACACGTTGTGCTGACCAAAGACAAGTTTTTCTGGATGAGCATCAAATTGCCGATACAGGCAATACAGTTCAGGCAATATGAATATAAAAATAAAAATAACTCCCACTAGCCAACGCAGGTGAAACAGCGACTTCCATTGCTGGGTGATGATGAAATGCCCGACAATGGCCCCTCCAATAGGGATAATCGCAAACATCCCCTTAGTCATTATTGCGCAGGCGATGAACATGCATCCCCATAAAAGTTGTACGTAGTTGTTGGCAATGTGGGCCTTATATAGATGGTAAACAGCCGCGATAATAAGCCCGGTTAAATAAGGCTCGGCACGTACGTCATTATTTGAAAGTACGATATGTTGAGCAGTAAGCAATATAAGGCATGCCCACAAGCCCACTTGCCTGTTATAAAGATCCTTGCCAAATAAATAGGTATAAAACGCACCTACAAATAAAAACAGAATAGCGGGCAACTTGTAAGCCCAGGTGCTAATACCAAACAATTTAAATGATAAGGCGCCAACCCAAAACGGAAAGTGGGGCTTATCCAGCCAATCTGTACCGTAAGCGTACAAATCAACAAAATTGTTACGTTGCGCCATAGTCTTGGCAATAGAGGCATACAGCGTACCGTCGGGACCGATGACAGGTACAAACAAACCGCTTAAATTGACAATAATAGCTATACCTATAAACAGGTAGAGCCATTTTTCGGCAATTGCTAAGGTGGTTTTTTGCATGTCAACGCAAATGTAAGCAGAGTTTTGCTATTGGGTGTTAATGTTTTTTTACATTAAATTTATAACGTCGATATCACCAAATGTCGAACGATAACCAAAAAATAACCGCAAGATGAAAAAATTACTGTTAGCAGCGTTCGCGCTATTACTTACCCCAGTTGTGCTACTGGCACAAACCGGCAAGGTGTTTGACAATCTAACCCTACCTAGTAAAATATTGAAAGGCGACCGCAAATTTGCGCTTTACCTGCCGCCTGACTACGAAACATCAAACCGCGCCTACCCGGTACTGTATCTTTTACATGGGTCTGGCGATAATCAGACGGGCTGGGTGACCTTTGGCGAGGTGCTACGCATTACAGACAAAGCAATTGCCGACGGCACTGCCACGCCAATGATCATAGTAATGCCTGATGCCGATAGCGGACGCCGGGGTTATTTTAATGACGTCAAGGGCGATTGGAACTACGAGGATTTCTTTTTCCAGGAGCTGATGCCCTACATAGAGAAAAAGTACCGTGTAAAGGTTGAAAAACGCTCGCGCGCGGTGGCTGGCCTGTCCATGGGTGGCGGCGGTACGTTAATGTATGCCATGCACCATCCCGAATTATTCTCATCTGCCGCACCACTTAGCGCGGCTGTGGGGCCATTAACTGTAGACGAAACTATCCGTAACGTTAAACGCTCATTACCTAATGCGCCTGATTCTGTAGCGACAAATTATTACAATCGCCACAGCGCAATAGCTTTAGTAAACAATATGCCTGATAAAGACAAAAAAGCCGTACGCTGGTATATTGATTGTGGTGATGACGACTTTTTATTTGAAGGTAATTCGCTGCTGCACATTGCTATGCGCAAAAAAGGCATTGAGCATGAGTACCGCAACCGCGACGGAGGCCACACCTGGACTTACTGGCGCACAGCTTTACCAACGGTATTGCAATTTGTGTCCGACTCGTTTCACCAGTTCTAGATTTCAAACACAAAGAGCAGCTTCAGCTGCTCTTTGTGTTACCTATACCCCTGGGCCTGCAATTCAAACAGTTCGGCGTAAATGCCGCCGTTTGACAGCAACTCTTCGTGGCTGCCTATTTCTTTCAGTTCGCCTTTCTCTAATACCAATATCCGATCAGCCATGCGTACAGTACTGAAACGGTGCGATATGAGGATCGCAGATTTGCCTTTAGTTAACTCTGCGAACCGTTGAAACACCTCATACTCCGCACGGGCATCAAGCGCAGACGTTGGTTCGTCTAAAATCAGCAACTGGGCATCGCGCATATAAGCACGTGCGAGGGCTATTTTTTGCCACTCGCCGCCTGATAGCTCTACCCCATCTGCAAAGCGTTTACCCAATTGCTGATCATAGCCTCCGGGTAACTTTTCTGTAAGTTTATCTGCGAGGCTTTGTTGGGCGGATCGCTCTATTAGTTCCCGGTCACTTATCTTGCTGATATTTCCTACGGCGATATTCTGCGCTACCGTCATTTGATAACGCAGGTAATCTTGAAAAATAATACCGACATTAAGGCGCAGATCTGCCAAATCATATTGACGCAGGTCTATACCCTCTAATAAGATCCGGCCCTCGGTAGGGTCATATAATCGAGACAGCAACTTTACCAGTGTGGTTTTACCGGCGCCGTTTTCCCCAACCAGGGCCAGCTTCTCGCCGGGTAACAGCGTAAAACTGAGGTGCCGGTTTGCCCATCGGTCTGAATTGAGATACCTAAAACCAACATTTTCAAACACAAAGCCCTGCTTTAAACTTTCGGGAAAGGGCAACGCTTTGGCAGCCTGCGTTATTTTAGGTTGGATCTCGAAAAATTCAAAGAAATCGCGCAAATAAATTGCCCCTTGAGATACGGCTGTAAACCGGGTCAAAATCCCTTCGAGTAAACTTCGTAACTGCCTGAACGAGCCTGCTAAAAATGCCAGATCACCTATGGTAACCCTACCCTCTATCGCCCTGTAAATAATGAAAACATACGCAGCATAATAACCAACACTGCCTAACATGGCAAATAAGGTCCCCCATAATGATCTCTGGATAGACAAGCGTTTGCTATCGTGATAAAAACTGTCAGACAACTTTTTGAACCGGTCTGTAATGAAACCCGACAGATCGAAGATCTTGATCTCTTTAGCCGTTTGATCGCTGGCTGCTAAATAGCGCAAATAGTCAAGCTCACGCCTTTCGGGCGTCTGGCCGCGGGTGAGTAAATAGTTTCTATCATTAAAATAAGATTCGCCCAAAAACGCCGGAATTATAGCAACTAGTAACAATACAATAAGCCATGGGTTAAAGGCCATTAAACCGGTAGCTAAAAATGCCATTGTGATGATATCCTGCACCTGGCTCATAATTTGCGATAGCAAAATGGTACGGCCGGTGGTTTGCTGGCGTGCACGCTCTAACTTATCGTAAAACACAGCATCTTCAAACTGGTCAAGATCAAGCGTTGCCGCATGGTTCATTATTTTAATAGATGTATAGTTGCCAAACCTGTCGCCAAGCAAGCTATCCATAAGGGTAATAGCACGGCTAAAGCCATCTGTTAAAATGGCTAAGGCAAACTCCACGCCTACTAATTGCCACAAGTAATGGGTATCTGTATTATGCGTTTTGCTTAACAATACAACCTCATCAATAATGAGCTTGCCCACATACAGTAAAGCCACCGGCATAGCCGAGCGGATAACCCGCAGCCCAAAACTCGCCGTCGTCATCCAGGGGTTTGTTTGCCAAACCAATTTAAAAAACGGGGGTAAATTACGTAGCGCCTGCAGGCGTTCTTTAAAAGTTAGACTGTCTTTAACTTTATTTATCTCGGGGCGGGCCAATTGATTTTATTATAGTGTAAAATAAATTAACTATCACAACAGCGATAAATGGCACAGTGCCAAATTTATGACTCACGGGCATTATCGCAGTATTATTTCTTCGCCGTATTTAACAACTTATAGCCCACCAGCTCATCCCATCGGCCGTTAATTGGGCGATAATAAACTAAAAGCTGATAGTCATTTTCGGTTTCAAAATGAGTTCCTTCAATTGGTATGTCGCTGCGGACACCGGTGCGGGCATCAACCCAGACATACTCATAATCATAAACGCCTTGTTTTATAAACTGACTGGTGAAAAAACGGCCTTTTACAGGCTCGTATTCCATTTTGCTTAGAGCATCTATTTTATAATCGTTAAACCGGCCAACCACGTAGGCTGCCCCGTCTTTGTCTGATTTGTTAGTCGCAAGGCTGAAATACACGTGGGCATAATCACCATCGCGACGAGGCTCAAAACCATCTGTGTTCAAAATAAAGTAGTTTCCGTTGTTATCAAACTGGAAGGAGTAACGTGTCTCATTACGCAACGGGTCGCCCAACAGCATTACCGTATTGGCCGTATCACGATAGATGCGACCTACCCTTTCGGTATTGACACGTAATGTGCGGAGATCAAAACGCCTAAACTCGTTACGGCCCGCAAAATCATTAATACTTACATCGTTATAAATCAGCTGCGTACCACGTATGCTGGTTGGCGTAACGTTCCACATAGCTGTCTCTGGGCGCATGTTTTGCATCAAAAGCACTTTAATATCGCGGTTGGGGTTTTGTACATTTAGCGAGCCGTAATTAACCTGATAGTTTATTTTTTGGTTGGTTTGACGATACGAGGGATTAGACGATGTAAGCACATCGCCGGACACACTTACTTTATTATTTAACACATACAATTTGCGCGTAAACAGCGGTTTTTCTTTGTTACTATCCTCATAAACCTTTAAGCTATAATTACCTGATATTTTAAAACTCATGTTTTGGTTTGGGAACTTAACCTCGTAATGTGTATATTTTTGGATGGTATTTGTTGAGTATACGTAATCAATGATTTTGTCTTCTCTGAAACCCTGCAGATACTCGGCAACGGCCACATTTGTAGGCAACCACTTACTGTCGCAATGCTCAAATGTGTAATAGTAATTGCGTACGCTGCCACGCAGATCATCAAAAGCCAACTGAAGCTGCTCGCCACTCTGAAGAACGATAATAGGAAATGAGGCTTCTTTTGCTGTGCTAGATAACTGAATAGATTTTATATACTGATTAAAAACGCTATCGGCATAAGGCTTTTGGGCAAAGCTATTAAGGGCGAAGGATAGCAATATAATAACACAAATGTATTTCCTCATATCGCAATGTATAACCAAAAATCAAAACATTTAGTATGTCATTGCCAGCGTAGCGAGGCAACCACGAACTTAACAGCGTGCGATTGCTCCGTCGCTCGCAATGATAATACTTGTTTAAAATTACGCTTCCAGTTCCATGATTTGCTCTGCCAGATATTCCCATTGTTGCTGAACCTTTGTTAGTTCGTCTTTCTTTAGGGCGTAAGCAGCATTGGTTTCTTTTAGTTTGGCGCTGTCATTATATATTTTGTCGTCCGCTAGCTTAGCTTCAAACTCTTTAATCGCTTTTTCTAAACCAGCTACCTGATCTTCCATCCTGATCAAATCCTGATTTAGTTTTTTTAACTGCTGATGCTTGTTTTCATTAGGCTGGCTCTGCTTAACCGGCTCAAGTTTCTTTTCTTCTTTTTTAGGTGCAGGTGCTTCAACTTTAGGGTCAAGTATACGCTTAGCGTTCCATTCGTCGTATTCGGCGTAAGTACCCGGGTATTGTTTGATCTTTTGGTTTTCAATAAACCAGATCTTATTAGCCACATTATCCAGGAAGTATCTATCGTGAGATACAACGATCACTGTACCTTCGTATTGCTGTAAAGCCTGTATCAGGATATTAACCGAAGCCATATCCAAGTGGTTGGTAGGCTCATCAAGTACCAGGAAGTTAGCATCGGCGGTTAAAGCCTTAGCTAAAGCCACACGAGATTTCTCGCCACCCGACAATACCTTGATCTTTTTAAATACATCATCGCCGGTAAATAAAAATGAACCCAATATGGAGCGAAGCTCGGTATCAGTATGCTTTGGAGCAAATGATTGTAACTCTGCCAGTATCTGGTTTTCCAAGTGTAAGCTCTCCAGCTGATGTTGCGCGAAAAAAGTTTGGCTAACGTTATGCCCCGTTACTGCTGTACCCTTAAATTCTTTATCGGCGCCGGCAACAATACGTAATAGCGTCGATTTACCTTTACCATTTGCACCAATCAATGCAATTTTATCCCCTTTTTCAATAATCGCTTCGGCATCTTCAAGGATATCTATATTAGGATATTTCTTGGTGATATGCTCCAGCGTTACTACGTGGCGACCTGACGGCTTACTGAATTTGAAGCTAAAGTTAACCTCAGGATTATCATCATCGACATCATCAACACGCTCCAACTTATCAAGCATTTTGATACGCGACTGTGCCATTTTTGCTTTTGAAGCCTTGGCACGAAAACGCTCAATTAAACGCTCCTCTTGTTTTATTTTTGATTGCTGATTTTTAAACTCGCCACGTTGGATCTCTGCACGTAAAGCTTTTTCTTCCAGGTAAAAAGTGTAGTTACCCGCGTAAACATTCAGCTTACCTTTACGAGATTCTACGGTACGGTTAATAACTTTATCCAGGAACCATCTATCGTGAGACACAATAATGATAGCGCCGTTAAACGCTTTCAAATAATCTTCTAACCATTGTATAGACGGTAAGTCCAGGTGATTGGTAGGCTCATCCAGTAACAGGATATCCGGTGCCTGCAGTAAAATCTTGGCTAACATTACACGCATACGCCATCCACCAGAAAAGGTACTTAGCTTACGCTGGCAATCAGCATCGGTAAAACCCAAACCCGCTAAAATCTCGTGCGCTTTATATTCGATATTATAACCGTCAAGCGCTTCAAATTCTGATTGTTTGTCACTTAGTTTGTGAATCAGGTCTTCAGTGTAGTCGGTCTCCAGCTTTTTTAATAAAACTTCAATCTCATCATGTAATTGATTTTGGCGCTCAAAAGCTTCCATAGCCACATGTACAATGCTCTTGTCAGATGAGTACGACAACAAATCCTGGTTAAGGTAGCCCATAGTAAGGTCCTTAGCCATTGATATGGTGCCTGATGTAGGTTTGAAGTCGCCTACAATTATTTTTAAAAGGGTAGTTTTGCCGGTTCCATTAGCGCCAATAAGGCCTATTTTTTCTCCCGGTTTAATATGCCAGTTAGCTTCGTCATATAATGCCCTTGCACCTATCTCGAACGTCAGATTATTTATTGCGATCATTTGGCCGCAAAGGTACGCTTTTTAAGCCGGGCTTAAAAGGGAAGATTGGCGACTGAAGATTAAAGATTTCGTCATCGCAATTTAAAAAACTGATCTCTGATCTCCAATTGCTACTCTTTATTATCTACCCCTTCACTGCCTCTAACCACGTACGCGCCATTAAAGCCGCTCCCGCTATTGACGGATGCACGCCGTCGCCTGTCCAGTAGCTTGGGGGTGCCTGAGTAATGGCTTTGTCAAACGCGGTTTGATAAGGCACAAACGGGGCGTTATATTCAGCAGCGATATCTTTGGCCGCTTTTCTATATTTATCGAATTCGGGATACCAATCTTTAGTAACAGATTTAACATTTAACACACCAAACGGCTCACAGATTATAAGCTTTACATTCGGCAGGGCCGCTTTTGTGCGGTCTAACAGCTTTCTGTAATCGCCAATGTAATCATCGATGGTGCCTTTATAGCTTCCATTTAAGGTGTGCCAGTAGTCGTTAACACCAACATGGATACTCAGGATGTTTGGCTTGATCTCCAATGCTTCAGCGTCCCACCGGGTGGCCAATTGATTAACCTTATTACCGCTGATGCCTTTGTTGTAGATCTTCAGATCTTTTTCAGGATTATTCAACAGTAACTGGCTGGCAGCCATATAAGCGTAGCCATTACCCAAAGCACCGTTATTATTTGGCGACCATGCATTACGGTTGTTACGGCCCGAATCGGTAATCGAATCTCCCTGAAAAAGTATAATATCACCTTTTTCAATACTTACTTTTTTCCCCTTAGGGGCGGCAAAAGTTTCAGAAACTATGGCCGGTATGCTAATAGCTGCGGCAGCGCCTATAGATGCATTACGGATAAAACTACGACGATTGGGTTGCGATGATTCTTTCATATAAGGAATACGGGGTGTTTTTAAGCTGATTGCGCTGCGGGCGCGAGGGTTTATAATTGTTGCCCTAAACTACAACATTCTTTTAAAAATCAAAACATTAAACAACTAACTTTGCGGCCATGTATCAGTTGATAAAACCCATCCTATTCGGTTTTGACCCCGAGAACGTCCACTACTTTGTTACACGCAACTTAAAACGTTTTAACCGCCTGCCGGGCGGGGCCGCTATAGCAAGGGCAGTATGGGATTTTAAGGACCAGAAATTAGAAAAGGAAGTTTTTGGATTGAAATTCCCTAACCCTGTTGGCTTGGCTGCAGGTTTTGACAAAAATGCCGAAGTGATAAGCGAGTTGGCTAATATCGGTTTTGGTTTTATTGAGGTGGGTACGGTTACACCTCTACCTCAACCGGGCAACGCGAAACCCAGGATGTTTAGAAGCCCGGCTGACAAAGCCATCATTAACCGTATGGGCTTTAACAACCTTGGTGTGGATGTAGCAGCCGAGCGCATAGCGGCTTATCGCAGAAACGCTCCTGCAGCGCAAAAAGGACTGATTATTGGTGGCAACATCGGCAAAAATAAAAACACCCCCAATGAGGACGCTGTAAGTGACTACATTAAATGCTTTGACCGCCTGTTTAATGTGGTTGATTATTTTGTGGTAAATGTTAGCTCGCCAAACACCCCCGGCTTGCGCGACTTGCAGGAAAAAGCGCCCCTAATGGAACTTTTAAATACTCTGCAACAACGCAACTGTAAGAACGACATCAGTCGCCCTATTCTTTTAAAAATAGCTCCCGATTTGACCAATGAGCAGCTAGATGATATTGTTGAGATTGTTCAACAAACGAAAATTGCAGGCGTTATTGCAACAAATACAACAATAGATAAATCAAACCTGACAAATGAAAACCTTAAACAAGAAGCAGGCGGATTGAGCGGCGCGCCATTAACCAAACGATCTACTGAAGTAATTCGTTACCTGTCGCAAAAATCTAACGCGTCTTTCCCTATTATCGGCGTTGGTGGCATACATTCTGAAGCCGACGCAGTAGAGAAGCTTGAGGCGGGTGCGTCCCTTATACAGCTTTATACAGGTTTTATTTATGAAGGGCCAGGGCTGATTAGCAGGATCAATAAGAGGATATTGTCATTAATGTAATATGAACCTTGATCATGGTTCATACAAAATCAAACAAAATATCCCGCCGGCAAGCCGGCAGGATTTATAAAATCACAATCTATAGATAGATTAGTTGTTTGCAGCAGCAGCTTTTGCTAATGCAATGTTGTTGATAGTTACTTGACTTCTAGGTGACTCTGCAGAACGGCTACCTGCTTCAAGGTTAGTAGCATTCTTTAAAAACTGAACTTCTAATCTTGAGAAAGTTTTGTTTCTTCTATCTTTTCTTTTTAAACGTGTTACGCCCATGATGTTTACTTTGATATTGTATGTTAATTAACCCTGAGGTCGGAAGCGGATTCGAACCGCTGTAGGAGGTTTTGCAGACCTCTGCCTAGCCACTCGGCCATCCGACCTTTTTTCTAAAGGATTGCAAAAATAATAATTATTTATTGCCGGCCAACATTTATTTAAGCTTATTTCTACTTATTTCTGAACAAAATATAGCTGTAGCTATGGCAACGTTCAATGATTCGGCCTCACCACCCCTTGGTATGGTGATAGCTTTGGTAACTAATTGCTTAACCCCATCGCTTAAACCGTTACCCTCATTACCCATAACAACCAGTCCCTCAATACCAAAATTGGTGTTGTAAATATTTTCGCCATCAAGCAAGGCGCCGTAAACGGGCAACTTTGCAGCGGCTAAAACCTGTGGTAAATTAACATAATGAACATTCATCCGCGATAGCGACCCCATGGTAGCCTGTACTACCTTTGGGTTATATACCTCTACACAATCTTCAGAACAGATGATATTTTCAATACCAAACCAGTCGGCAGTACGAATTATGGTGCCCATATTTCCCGGATCTTGAATTGCATCCAACACAATCGTAAATTTTTTGTTAAGGGTTGTAGCATTTAAAACCGGCCATTGTGGTATATTAACAACGGCAATAACATCGGGCGCGGTTTTTAAAGCAGTAATTTTTTCAATAACAGCAGATGAAATTTCCTGAGAGTTTATTTTCTGCGATAATTTGAGCATTTTTGGAGCGACGGCTGGGGTATGGTAAAGAGCTTGAATCTTGTAGGCCGAATTAGCAAATTCGGTGACAGATTTGTAGCCTTCGACCAAAAACTGTCCATGCTCCTTACGGAACTTTTTGTGTTGTAAGGATTGTAAAAAACTAATATTAGATTTTGAAAGCATATATAAGCACAAACAGATACCGTACTGCAATATTAAGTATTTTACTGCTCTTTATAGGCTCGGGCTGTAGTTTAACCCGTAATCTGAAAGATAACCAGGCATTGGTGCGCAAAATCACCATTAATGGTATGGACAAAGAATTTTCTGAACTTGCCGTTAATTATGTAGATAAAGAACAACAACCTAATAATGCGTTCAACCTGCAGCTTTATTATCTGTTTAATAAGAGTGGCAAAAAAAATATCGGAGAGCCACCTGCATTATTGGACAGCAATTTGGTTGAATTCTCTCGTTATCAAATAGAGCGTTTTATCCAAAGTAAGGGTTATTTAAAAGCTACCATTAGCGACAGCATTGTTATTAAAAAGAAAAAGGCCGAGCTAGTCTTTAATACTGTTCAGGGTCCGTTATTTAAAATACGCAAGATAAGTGACAGTATAGCTGATAAAAATGTCCGAAAACTATACCGCGAAAACCGTCCAAAGTTTTCGCACCTTCAGCCGGGCGGGCGCTTTGATACCGATAGTTTGGCATATGACCGTGATGGTTTTTACCAGGTAATGAAACGTAACGGCTATTTTGATTTTTATCGCCAATACATAAACTTTAATTATGATTCGACCTTTAACAGCAGCGTTGTTGATCTAACCCTGATTATTGACAACCCGGCGGATAAAAACACCCACCCAATTTATCATATTAATAATACCGTAATAACGATATCTAAAAGCAATGGCCGTACCGAAGGTAATGCTGATACACTTACAGTTGACTCACAATTTAGGTTTGTTGATTACTCGCAACGTTTTAAACCACACCCGGTAGTTGATTACATATTTCAAACCAAAGGCGACTTGTATAACTCTGATATGCAAACGCTGACCACATCGCGTCTATCGGAGTTAAATGTGTTTCGTAACGTACCTAACCCCACCTACACAAAAACAGCAGATAGTACTAACCGGCTAAACACGGTTATCAATATGACACCGTTGAAAAGAATGTCTGACCGTGTGGAGGGCGAGTTTCTTTTCAGCAACGGTCGCTATGGTTATAACGTGGGCAATACCTTTACCAATCGCAACATCTTTAAAAAGGCGGTAACCTTACAGATTAAGCTTAATTTAAGTGTCTTATATGATAACGGACGAAACTCGTCTGGTAGGACTAATTCGGTAGAAAATCAGGACTTTAAAGTGGGTGCCAACCTGGTATTCCCGTGGTTGGTTACGCCTTTTAATCTGGATAAACCGGGTAAATATGGTGTACCGCATACTACATTCTCTAGTAACTACTCTTTATTTTATCAAAAAGGATTAGTTGAGCGTACCAGCCTTATTAATTCGGTAACATACGATTTCCTGGAGCAGGCAAATAAGGTGCATAGCATAACGCCCATTGATATCGAATTTTCAAGAGGATCCATCGATAGGGAGGCATATGCCGAACTGTTAAAACAGAACAGATTCTCGTACATATACCTTATCGGCCGTACAGTATTCACTACTGGTAGCCAATACACCTACCAGGTTAATGGCAACAAGCTTAACACTTTTGCAGACTTTACCTATTTTAAAGGCTCTTTAGATATAGGTGGTAATATGCTATCGCTGGCGAGTAATGTCTTGAACACGCCAAAAGACACCTTGGGTAAGCGCACCATGTTTGGCTACACTTTTGCCCAATACGTTAAAACCGAACTTGATTTACGTATTTACAAAAGCTTTGGCGAGGAGCGCCAGTTTATACTGCGAATAAATCCGGGTATAGGCGTGCCGTTTGGTAACAGCACGCAACTGATTTTTGAAAAGAACTTTTATGCGGGCGGCGCCAACGATATGCGAGCCTGGTTACCCCGTACGCTCGGCCCCGGCCAGTTTAACCGTGGCACCGCTTACGGTGGCGACACGACGTTACGCAGCCGATTAAAATATATTGACCAGTTGGGCGAGATAAAATTTATCACCAATGCCGAGTACAGATTTAAACTGGCTAACAACTTCTTTGGCGCCAAGCTTAAGGGCGCTTTCTTTATGGATGCCGGTAATGTTTGGCGATTAAAGAAACAACCCGATAACCCTAATGGCGAATTTACTTTTGGCAACCTGCTAAATTCGACAGCTATTGGCGTTGGCGCCGGTTTACGGTTTGATGTTAGTTTCTTTGTATTCAGGCTAGACGCAGCATTTAAATTTAAGGACCCTCAATTTACCGGGGCAGACCAATGGGTATTGTTTAAACATGGTAATGAGCTTTTCCGCACGGGGACATTTAAACAGGCCTACCTATATAATAACCGCACAGGCCTTACAAACGATGGTCGTCCAATTGGCGACAGCTACAACTTTATGCAGCTTAACTTCGGCATAGGGATGCCTTTTTAATATGCAGATGGTTGTCTGATGCCACGATGATCACTGACTCGAGTATCGCTCGTTGCTGGTTTAACAACTAGTAACTCATTCTATCATTAAGTCATCCGCACAGCTCCGGATCTAGAATAACCCTCGCAAGCCATCAAATATACTCTCAAAGAAAGTTGGCACAGACAGGCCGTTGTGATGGTTGAAGTATAAAAAGATGCAAAAGATAACAAGGGCAATAATGATAAAACGCTTAAACATGTAACCAAGCAGCACCAGTGCCAGCGGGATGATCACCAATAATGCCCAGCTAATATGGAAGGGTTTGAGTTTACCATCTTGCTTGTAGATATAGTAAAGCATAGAATGTGTGCCATCATTGTTGATATGTTTCACATAAAAAAAAGCTGATTTTTCTAGCTTATGGCGATAAAAGGCAGTACCCTTATCAAAGCGTAATTGCTCCTGAAAACCGTTAACTGTAAAAGCAAATACACCCACTACATTTTCGGTGATATTGCCCGCAGTGTCGGTGGCCACAATAGCAACCTCACTCTCGGCAAAAGGATTTTCTTTCACCACAAAGTGATTAATAGTTATAGTGTCTGCAAATACGGATGCGCCCGTTATCAGCATCAGTGAAACAACAAGTAATAGCTTTTTCATTTTTTAGTATTAGGTTTGAACGTTACAAACAACCCGCAATAAAAATAGTTATATAATCTTACTAATCATCATTTGTGCAACCGAATCAGAATATACAATGCAGCATACACCGCTAAAGCATAAAATTTTACTGCTACTTTTTTTGTGGACTATACCCGTTGTTGCCGATGACACCCAAAAGGCTAACCTTGTATGTGGCAAATGGCTGTCAGACAATAAAGAGTTATTAGTGCTAATCTATCGCGACGGAAACACTTTTAAGGGCAAAAGCATTTGGTTCAAAAACAAAGATACAAGTAAAGACATGGGCGAATGGACAGACAAACATAATCCTAACCCTGCCCTACGCACTAGGAAGATAATGGGTATTGACATATTAACTGAACTTACCTATAACGCAGCATCAAACACGTGGGAGAACGGCAAAATTTATGATAGTAGCACTGGTAAGCTTTGGAGTACGTATGTAAAAATTGACAAAGCCGGCAAACTTAAAGCGACTGCGTATTGGGGCGTAAAATTCCTCAGCAAATCCATAACTTTTACGCGTTACAATGGCGAGAGGTTGGCTAACTAAATATTAGTGGTTTGCTTATCAAACAAAGAAGGCGATGAATAAATTCATCGCCTTCTTTGTTTGACTAATATGAATATCTGCTCTTTGAATTTAGCTTTTAGCAAATTCGCCATTAGCTTTGATCTGAACCTCGTCGCTCAACATTGGCGATTTGAATTTTGAACCAAAGTTAAATTCAGAACGTTTTATCTCGCCTGTTACCTGGAAACCTGCAATTTCTTTGCCACCCTGGCCTGCAACAGTGCCACGGTACCATAAATCAAGCACTACAGGTTTAGTAACACCATTTAAAGTAAAGTTACCTTTCAATTTATAACGGTTAGCACCTGCACCTTTAGTTATACCCGTGCTGGTAAAGTTCATGGTTGGATTTTTAGCCACATCGAAAAAGTCAGGGCTTTTTAAGTGAGCGTCGCGCTTTTCAATTTCTGTGTTGATAGATGCTGTTTGAGCCACCAGGGTAAATTTAGCATCGCTAAAATCGGGTTTAGTGTTAACTATGGTAACGTCAAAATCTTTAAATAGGCCTTCAACATCCGACACTGCTAAGTGCGTGATAGTGAACGTTAATTTTGAGTGTGCTTTGTCTACTTTCCAGGTAGATTGTGCCATTGACGCAGTAGCAGTTAATAATGCTATAGCTAAAATTGAAAAAATCTTCTTCATTGTTTTGTGTGATTTGTTGTTTTAAATTCGAATCAAATATAGATACAAAAGTCAAATTAAATGTTTAAACATTTAATTTGACTTTTGTATGTTTTTTCTGCCGAACGCGGTTTAAGGTCTAGCAAGTAACTGATATAAAACTACCATATTTAAACCGCGACTCAAAATCACGCGAAACAATTATGCGCATTTAAGGTATATTTACCAAAACCGCTACTATGACTTTTAAGCTGCCCAAAGAATCGTTAACAATTATGAACGAGTTGGTATTACCTAACGATACCAATACGTTGAACAATTTGATGGGCGGGCGATTATTGCATTGGATGGACATTGCAGCGGCTATATCGGCACAAAAACATTGTAACCGCATTGTGGTAACAGCCTCTGTTGATAACGTATCCTTCAAACACGCTATCAAACTGGGGGATGTGGTAACCATTGAAGCTAAAGTAACCCGTGCGTTCAATACATCTGTAGAAGTGCGTCTGGATGTTTGGGCGCAAAACGTACCATCGGCCACTATTGTAAAAAGTAATGAAGCTTATTACACTTTTGTAGCTTTGGATGCCGAAAGTAATAAAGTTAGGGTACCCGAACTGAAACCGGAAACAATTGTCGAAACCGAATTATACAACGGCGCACTGCACCGCCGCCAGTTACGCTTAGTGCTTGGTGGCAAAATGAAAGCCGATGATGCTACAGAGCTTAAAGCTTTATTTTTTGGCGAGCGGAAATAATTTATTGATTGGTTTAGAAATATTAATTTTACTGGATATCTAAACCATCTAACATGAAACGCCATTTGATATTATATAGCACCCTGATTGTTTTGAGCGCTTGCGCTGTAAAAAAACAAGGTGTTACTCAATCCACTAAAGCAAATACTACCGTAGTGGCCCAGGCTGACGGCTCTTCATACGAAAAAGCTATAGTAATAAATGCTTCCGGCGAAATGCAGGGCATTAAAGCTGAGTACGACTGGCTAAAGCAAAACTATCCGGGTTATACAAGAAAGGGGCAATCGTCAGGCTCATATAATAAAAGACAATACGACATGTTACAGTTTACTACTGCTGACGGAAATGCCAAAACCATTTACTTTGATATTACGTCCTTTTTCGGAAAGTTTTAGCCCACGGCTTACGGTCTAATTTCCTAATTCTAAAATACGGTCAAACTCTTCAGGCTTAAGGCTTATTACAGACAGGCGTCCCTGGCGTATCAGGCCAATATCTTTAAGCCGTTCGTCGCCTTTTATGGTGGCAAGGGTAACAGGGGTTTTCAGTGCCTCCACGGGTGATAGCTCAACGACTAGCCAGTTTGGTTCAGTCGTGGTTGGGTCTTGATATGATTCTTTAACAATTTTAGCAATACCCACAACCTCTTTACCCTCGTTACTATGATAAAATAGCACCAAGTCACCCTCTTTCATATCGCGTAGGTTATTGCGTGCCTGATAGTTGCGTACGCCATCCCAAAAGGTGCGGCCGTCCTGATTGAATTTTTCCCAGCTGTATTTAAAAGGTTCAGATTTTACTAACCAATACTTCATATGATGTTGCAATAAATGTGAGGTAAAGCTATTAAAAAGGGGACGAAATTAAACTATTGCTACTAACAAAACGACATCATTGCTGTTGAAGTAAAAAACAAAGCACAATGAGAAAGCGCATACTACCTATTATAATTTCAGTTTTAGTGTTGATCGTTATCGGCGTGGTTTACTACCGCTACTACTTCGTTTTTGGCGATGGAACAAAAGCCGGGACCATGAATTACTTTGTGCGCAAAGGTTATATGTTTAAAACTTACGAAGGACGGCTGATACAAACGGGTATTCGTACCCCTGTTCAGGGTAGTATTCAATCAAATGAGTTTATGTTTTCGGTAACGGACGAGAAGGTTGCTGATAAGTTGAACAGAAGCGCCGGCGCTTTCCTGGAGCTGCATTATAAAGAATACCTGCATACCTTGCCATGGCGCGGCGTTAGTGTTTTTGTGGTAGATAGTGTAGTTTCTGCCAGACCGATTGATCCGACACGTTAATTGTAGACCGGTCTGGTAAGCAAATCAGCACAGATATCTTTCGCTTCAATATCGTTTATCTTATGGCGTAATATTCTGATAAGTTCATCATCCAGATACTCGTATTCATCAGCAATGAATAATACACCATAGGTGGTAGTTGCAGCTGGCGGTAAATATCTTTTATTTCGACCGGTGATCTGTTTCCATAACCAATACCAGACTGGCCCAACTCAAATCGTTCTCTGAAATCTTACGGTCACTTTTAGGGCTAAGGCCCGCCGAACGGGATATTAAACCTATCGTCATTTTTGAATATGTACTCTGCAGTGCGGCTGCGGCGTTTGTTCTTACCACAAATCACTAATATATTGGGTCTCTCCGCCATTTAATTCATCTAATGCTTATCCGGTTTATCAGATAAGAGTACCAAACACCATTGATATCTCAAAGGTAAATAAATTTCATTGGTCTTACTTTATTGAAGTTTCATACTTTCAAGCCGTTTTAGGCCTTAGTGTTATTTAAACACTCGAATCACCCACTTTGGCACTGCATTTGAATAAGTGCGGTAGCATGCAAACAAGTCATTTAAATACTGATTACCATACAATATCATTAGATATGGACAGCTTGTTGTATTCATTATACAAAACGAAAAACGTCGACGATGCTTATAAAATCATATAAACTTATTCTTTTAACTTGCTGCGTTATCGGGGCAACGGGTTGTAAAAAACTTGCTAACATGGATCCGGCACCATCAGTACCCATAGGTGTTAAAGAAACGAGTACCATTGTGATCCTGGGTTCTTCGACCGCACAAGGATTTGGCGCAAGTAGCCCTGATTCTTCATGGGCTAAAAAGCTAGAGGTATTTATGAACAAAAAAAGTAAATCGAATTTCGTTAACCTTGCTTATGGCGGCTTTACTACTTATCATGTTTTACCTTCGGGATGTACAGCTCCTGAAAAAATACAGCCGGATACTGCACGCAACATTACCAAGGCGCTATCTTACAAACCAACTTTGGTGATAATCAGCTTGCCAAACAACGATGTAGCTAATAATTATACTAATAAGGAAATAGTTGAAAACTTCGGTAAATTGACTCATATACTTGATTCTTCCAAAATTCAATATATCGTTTTTAGCACACAACCACGGGATTTTACGACCTTGGAACAAAGGAGACAGATTACAACGTTAAACGATACACTAAAAGCCGTTTACGGTTACCATTTTAATGATTTTCTGGCCGCATTAAGCGATACTGATTACTTTATTAAGCCCGAAGTAGCTTATGGCGATGCTGTGCATATTAACAATGCAGGCCATACTATAATATTTAACGCCATATCGAAACATGCTTTGTTAACAAACAGCTGCAAATGTTCTGTTAGCAATTGATAGCTTGTTAGAAATATTAATGTAAAATCTTAAACATCAATTCTTTCATTAGCCCCCCATGGTCGGTAAGCGAATCTACCCCTTTGCTTTTAAGATCATATTGGCGCAAGTAGCTAATAATCTGCATGGTTTTTCCATAAGGGTAGCTACGTGCAGCAGCCTCGTAGTCCTTCACAAAAAACGGACTCACGCCTAACTCTTTCGCCAGGTTCTGCTGCGACTTGTCGCGCACGTAGTGATAAACCAGCACTTTAGTAAAAAAGTTATTAAGGTTACCCAATACCAGAACTATAGGGTTATTCTTTGGGTTAGCTTCAAAGTAGTTCAGGATCTGGTTTATCTTTAACACATCCTTTTTACCTAAAGCAGTCTGCAACTCGAATACATTATATTCTTTGCTTATACCAATATTGTCCTGAATATGTTTAAGCGTCACTTCCTGCCCGGCGGCTACGTTAAGCATCAACTTATCAAGCTCGTTGGCTATTTTAGACAGATCATTTCCAAGATACTCTGACAGCATTGCTGATGCCTGTGAACCTATTTTGTAATTACGTTCGGTAAGATATCCCTCTATCCATCCCGGTATTTTATTGTCATATAAGCTTGCCGACTCAAATACCAAGCCGCTCTTCTCAATAGCCTTGTAGGTTTTTTTTCGTTTATCAAACTTGCCGTATTTGTAGCAAAATACCAATATGGTGCTGTTTAACGGATTTTCAAGGTAAGCTAACAAGGGGTTAATGCTTTTTTTATCATCACCCTCCGTTCCCCACTTCATTTCTTGCGCTTCTTTAATCAACACAACCTGGTAGTCGGCCATCATGGGGTAACGCTTGGCCGCATTCAGCACGGTCATCACATCGGTATCCTTGCCATAAAGAACGGTCTGATTAAAGCCTTTCTCTGCATCACTCAGTAGCTTGTGCTCTACAAAACTGCTTACCATATCAATAAAATAAGGCTCCTCCCCATGTAAAAGGTAAACAGGCTTGTACTTACGACTTTTTAAGTCTTTAATAATATCAGCAGCACTCATTGAAATCAAAAGTAAAAATTCAAAAGTCAAAAAATGGGTGTGTTAACAAATAATGCTTTTAATTTTTACTTTTGACGTTTGACTTTCAATAGATGCTTCAACCACTTAACCTCCCACCGTATCCGTTTAAAATAACCGATGAGAACGGGGCCTTAAGTTTGTTTGATGAGATCCGCAAACGTAACATCATCATTACTCCCGAAGAATGGGTGCGCCAGCATTTTGTGCAATACCTTATCGGCCACAAAAATTATCCAAAAAGTTTATTAAAGTTAGAGGGCGGGCATAAACTGCATGGCAAGCAAAAAAGATCAGACATAATTGCTTTTAATACCGCCGGCGATAAAGTTTTAATGGTAGAGTGCAAAGCCCCTGGGGTACCTATTAATCAAAAAGTGTTTGACCAGGTGGCACGCTATAATATTGTACACAAAATTGGCTTACTAGCAGTTACCAATGGCCTGCAGCACTTTTACTGTCGTATTAACTTTGAGCGAAAAAATTACCAGTTTATTGAGGAACTGCCTGATTATCAAAAAATGTAAACCTCTGGCCAGGTTTGTTTGATACCAGCGACTGAATCTTGTCAAACAGCTCGCTTGGCTTAAACGGTTTAGATACGTAATCGTCCATACCAGACTCTTGTACACGCTCGCGAATGTCAAACAAAGCCGATGCAGTAAGCGCGATGATAGGGATCCTTGATTTTTGAATGTCTGCCATTTTGCGAATTTCGATCGCCGCGTCAAAGCCGTTCATCACCGGCATTTGCAGGTCCATTAAAATAATATCAAAGTTACCATATTGTACAAGCTCGACAGCACGCTCGCCATTCTCGGCTATGGTTGGCGCAATATTCCATTTTGATAATAGCTTTTTCATCAGCATAACGTTTACCGGGTTGTCCTCGGCAATTAGCATGCGTATTGAACTTAAGCTTTCGGCGTCTCCGGCAATTTGCAGAGGCTGGTTTTTAGCTGGCTCAAAAGCTTCGGTAGATACGGCTAACTCCATATTGAAAGAAAATTCAGACCCAACGCCCGGTTGGCTCATCACCCTTATTTTAAGTCCTTGTATTTCTAGCAAACGCTTAACAATAGCCAATCCCAGACCCGTACCACCATATTGCCGTGTCGTGCTCAATGACTCCTGTATAAAAGGTTCAAAGATGAGGTCCAGCTTATCTTTCTCAATACCAATTCCCGTATCCTTTACAGCAAAATTAACGGTTACTAAGTTATGCCTATCTTGTATACATGTAGCTTTGACCCATATATTACCATGAGCTGTAAATTTAATGGCATTGCTTATTAGGTTAAATATTATTTGAGTAAGACGTGTAGGGTCACCAAATAATACCTTGCGGGTAAGGCAAGGGTCGATATCAAAACTGAAATTCAAGCCTTTTGCCTGGGCTGTTAGCATTTGACCGCCGCAAATGTTGTTCAGTAGCTCAACTATGTTAAACTTTGTATTTTCAAATACCAGTTTACCCGCTTCGATCTTGTTAAAGTCAAGAACGTCATTCACAATAGATAAGAGGTTGCCAGCCGAAAATTTCAACACTTCAAGATTTTCTTTCTGGTCGGGTCGTGGATTTCCCGTTATCAGCAGGTTGCTCATTCCTATTACGGCATTAAGCGGTGTCCTGATCTCGTGCGACATTGTGGATAAAAACTCTGACTTCGCTTCAGAGGATTTTTGAGCCTTTTCCATAGCCGATTCAAATTTTGCAGTAAGGCCGCTTTGCTTATCGCTCGTTTCTTTAAGCTCCGTGATACTGCGTACAAACGCGTTATGGAAATGAGTATGTATAAATATAATTAAAGCAAAACAAGCAAACATTGCAGCAATTGCAGTGGTATCGTTAACCTTTTCTGGCTTAAACGACATGACATAGTTATTGCTGTATTGCAGCAATATCATAATTAAAACCGGCATAATGTTAACTAAGGAATAGATCATACCTATTCTTTGCCCTAACATGTAAAAACTAAAAAGCATTATGGCTATCAATACTTCAATTGTAACCACATCAACATTTTGTATAGCAATAAAAACATCAATAACATTAGCCAACGTTGCTATAACGAGTATAATATGCGAGATCAACGTCCAGCGGGGCTTATAAGTTAAAAACTTAAACAATACTGCTGCCGATAGAAACATGAGGCCGTTTGTTATTGATAAAATGGTATGTTGCTGGTACAACACATCAATAAACAATAAAAACAGCGTAAAAAACGATAATGCCAGACCATAATATAACAATCGTAAACGCGCGCTGTCTAGTATCGAAAGATTCTCAGAGAGGATCCTGCGAATAGAGAAATTAAAAAAGCCTGCGTTTTTGGTCATCTTCCGGTTTGTTAGCACTAGTGCTGTACAATGAAATATTTTTAGCATTATAAGCGTTTATTTAACACCGATAAGGCTGAAAATATCAGGGATAGTACGGTAAAGCTATTGCAATTAGTTTGCCAATCCTGCCAGGGCCTCCTCAATGATCCTGATTTTAGCTTCCGCGTCGGCTTTCTTTTTCTGCTCAGCGTCAATTACTTCGGGCTTGGCATTAGCCATAAAGCGCTCGTTATTGAGCTTAGAATTTACAGATTTTAAAAAGCCCTGCAGGTACCCCCTCTCTTTTTCTAACCTTTCTTTTTCAGCGTCAATGTCGATATCCTCATTCAAAGGCACGTAAAACTCATCTGTAAGCACCAGGAAATGACTTGCACCATTTAACTTGTCGTTAACCACCAACAGCTCATTTAGGTTAGCCAACTTAGTTAAAATCGCTTTATACGACAAATGGTTTATCCCTGAATTTGCTTTAACAGAAAGCGACAGACTTTCTTTTGGCGAAATTTGTTTGGTATTGCGAATGTTTCTTACCTGGGTAATTACTTGCTTCACGCTCTCCACATCTGCCAATAATTGAGTATTAAATTCCCCGTTTGTCGGCAGTTGTGCAACAATACAACAATCCAGTGTTTCGCGTTCGCCAAATAATTCATCATGCCACAACTCTTCGGTAATAAAGGGCATAAAGGGATGTAGGATTTTTAAAATATTCTCGAAAAATTTAATGGTACTGTTATACGTATCAATATCAATAGGATGTTGATACGTAGGCTTGATCATTTCCAGATACCAGGCGCAAAAATCATCCCAAACCAACTTATAAGTCGCCATTAACGCTTCAGACAAACGATACTGGGCAAAGTTATCCTCTATCTCCACCATTGCCTGATTAAAGCGACTGTCGAACCAATTAATGGCGACCTGGTTAGGATTTGGCAAGGTAGTATCAACCTCCCAGCCTTTTACCAGGCGGAAAGCGTTCCATAATTTATTATAAAAGTTCCGGCCCTGCTCGCAGTAGCTTTCGTCAAACATTAAATCGTTACCGGCAGGCGAGCTTAGCAGCATACCGACACGCACGCCGTCGGCACCGTATTTCTCAATCAGATCTAGCGGATCAGGAGAATTACCTAATGATTTTGACATCTTGCGGCCTAGCTTGTCTCTAACTATGCCTGTCAGATAAACATTACGAAAAGGTAACTGCCCCCTAAACTCATGGCTGGCCATGATCATGCGCGCTACCCAAAAAAACAATATCTCGGGTGCGGTAACCAAATCATTAGTTGGATAGTAATAGTTGATATCCGCATTGTTTGGATCTTTAAACCCGTCAAAAACCGATATAGGCCATAACCATGATGAGAACCAGGTATCCACAACGTCTTCTTCCTGCGTTAAATCTGCCAGAGTCAGGTTGGGATCTGTTGCTTTTGCATGTTCTAAAGCTTCTTCGATCGTTTTTGCAATAACATATTGGCCATTTGGCAAATAGTACGCAGGAATTTGCTGCCCCCACCATAATTGGCGGCTAATACACCAATCCTTTACGTTCTCCATCCAGTGGCGATAAGTATTGGTAAATTTTTCAGGGATCAGTTTTATCTCGCCATTCAACACATAATCCAGCGCAGGCTTGGCCATATCTTCCATCTTACAAAACCACTGCATAGATAGTTTGGGCTCAATAACCGCGTTAGTACGCTCGCTAAAACCAACTTGTGATTTATATTCTTCAACCTTTTCTAACTGGCCGGCCTCTTCCAGCATTGCCGCAATCTTTTTACGGGCAGTAAAACGGTCCTCACCAACTAAAATTTCGGCTTTAGCGTTCAGCGTACCATCGTCGTTCAAAATATCAATAACCTGCAGGTTGTGTTTTTGACCCAACTCATAATCATTCAAATCATGCGCCGGAGTAACCTTTAAACAGCCTGTACCAAAATCCATTTCAACGTATTCATCAAGTATAACCGGTATTTCGCGGTTAATTAGCGGTATAAATACCGTTTTGCCATGCAGATGCGTGTAACGCTCATCGTTGGGGTTAACACAGATAGCTGCATCGGCCATAATTGTTTCAGGGCGCGTAGTAGCTATTATTAAAAACTCTGAGGTACTGGCAATCGAGTATTTTATGTAGAATAATTTCTGATTAACTTCTTTGCGGATAACTTCCTCGTCGCTAACAGCGGTTTTGCCTTGCGGGTCCCAGTTTACCATGCGGATACCGCGATAAATAAGCCCCTTTTTATGCAGATGTATAAATGTATCAATAACCGCTTCCGACAAATTATCATCCATAGTAAACTTGGTACGTTCCCAATCGCAAGATGCACCCAGTTTTTTCAATTGCTCCAGGATGATCCCGCCGTATTTTTCTTTCCACTCCCACGCATAGTTTAAAAATTCGGGGCGGGTAAGGTCTTTTTTGCTGATACCGCGCTCTTTAAGCATGGCAACGACTTTAGCTTCGGTAGCTATACTGGCGTGATCTGTACCCGGCACCCAACAGGCATTTTTGCCTTTCATACGGGCGCGGCGTATCAGCACGTCTTGTATGGTATTGTTTAACATGTGGCCCATGTGTAGTACACCGGTAACGTTTGGCGGTGGTATTACAATAGTATAAGGTTCGCGATTGTCAGGTACAGACCTGAAAAAATTATTCTGCAACCAGTAACTGTACCATTTCTCTTCGGCCTCTTTTGGCAAATATGTTTTAGCAATACTCATAAGGGTACAAATTTAACGTTTTGGATTATATGTTTGGGCATGTATTGTCGGGAAAAAGGTTTGCCGGATAACAGCCTGAAAGTTAACTTTACCTGTCTCGACTTTACCCGACTAAGACACTTGAAAACCACCGCTAGCACAATAAAAACCAGTGTACGTAAGTTTTTGATTACAGCGGGGGTAAAATTTACAATTAGTTAAAAAAATGTTTACTATTGCTGCAATAACTGATACTCGCTTTATTCTTATAAAATGAAATTAAAATTTGCCCATTTAATTTTGGCGGGGGGCGTATGCCTTACTGCCAGTGCCTTTGTTAGCGATAGCAAAGATGACCCAAAACCAAAAAAATACATCGACCCGGCCAACATGAACAATGCCGTTAAACCCGGCGATGACTTTTTTGAGTACGCCAACGGCGCCTGGGTTAAAAACAACCCTATACCCGGTAAACAAACCCGCTGGGGTGCGTTCCAGATTTTAGGACAAGAAAACACAGACCGTGTAGTTGCCATCCTAAAAGAAGCTACTGCTCCAGGGCAACCAAAAGGCAGCGTAAAACAACGTGTAGGCGATATGTTTGCCAGCGGTATGGATAGCCTGGCAATTGAGAAACTAGGTTACGCACCTATGAAAGTAGACATGGAGCGTATTGCCCATATTCAAAGTTCAGACGGTGTGATTGTCGAAGCTACTTATGAGCGCGCGAATGCCATAGCCAGCCCGTTTTTCGGATTCGGTGTAGGACAGGACTCAAAGCATCCAACGGTAAACATTGTAAGCTTTGGTCAGGGCGGCACTACCCTGCCCGATCGTGATTACTACTTAAACAGCGATGCACGGACAACCAAAATTCAAGCGGCGTACAAACAGTACATTACTACCTTATTCACTTTAACCGGTACTGATGCTACTACTGCAGCAAAAAATGCAGATGTAGTTTTTGATATTGAACGCAAATTGGCCAAAGCACAGTTAAGCCGTGTAGAGATGCGCGACCCAAATAAGCTTTATAATAAATTTTCAGTAGTTGACTTTAAAAAACAGACCCCGCATTTTAATTGGGTTAAGTTAATGCCCGAAATGAAGGCTGCAGGTCAAGACAGCGTAATTGTAAGCAACCCGGGCTTCTTTAAAACTCTCGACGATTTGGTTGGATCAACCAATGTTACTGACATGAAGGCATATTTAAGCTGGGGGATTTTAAAAGGATTGGCGCCTTCATTAAGCTCCCCTTATGTAATAGCGTCTTTTGATTTTAACAGCGTGCTAAGTGGACAAAAAGTACAAACACCGCGTTACGAGCGTTTGTCGTCATCAATTGATGGTAGTATGGGCGATTTGCTTGGCCAACTATATGCCGAAAAATACTTTAAACCAGCTGCTAAAACTTATATGATTGGCTTGGTAAACAACCTAAAAGTTGTTTTGGGCGACCGTATTAAACGCCTTGACTGGATGAGCGACGAGACCAAGGCCCGTGCCTTAAAAAAGCTATCAACCTTTACTGTTAAGATTGGCTATACCGACAAATGGGAAACTTATAAAGGCCTCACCATTGAGCGTAACGACTATGCTGGCAACCTGCGCCGCATAGCGCAATGGCGTTACAACTTCAACATGGCGCAGCTTGGCAAACCGGTTGACAGGACCCGTTTCGGTATGACACCACCGACTGTAAATGCCAGCTATAGCCCTAACAAAAACGAGATCACTTTCCCGGCTGGTATATTGCAGTACCCCTTCTTTGATTTTAATGCGGATGATGCTGTAAACTATGGCGGCATAGGCGCGGTAATAGGCCATGAAATGACCCATGGCTTTGATGACCAAGGCCGACAATACGACTTTGACGGCTCACTGCATGATTGGTGGACCAAAGACGATGCGGACAAATTTAAAGCGCGCGCCGATAAAGTGGTAGAGCAATACAATGGCTACACGGTTAACGACACCCTGCACGTAAATGGCAAGCTTACATTGGGCGAAAACCTTGCCGACCTCGGCGGTGTCGCGGTAGCATACGAAGCATTTAAGAAAACAAAACAAGGCCAATCAAAAACAAAGATTGATGGATTGACGCCGGATCAGCGTTTCTTCTTATCGTTTGCGCAGGTATGGAGGGGCTCTGCCCGCCCGGAAACTGCAGCGCAGCTAGTGGTGGTAGATCCACACTCGCCGGGCCGGTACCGTGCTTATGGTGCTGCCGTAAACATGGATGCATGGTACGAAGCCTTTGACGTCAAACCTGGGGATAAACTTTATAAAAAGCCCGAGGATAGAATTAGGGTTTGGTAAACTGTTTGAAGCAAGATCTATAGGATTAAAAATTTAAGGATTTATCATTTAAATAACAAGCCCCGAACATTCGGGGCTTGTTATTTAAGGGTAATTATAAAAGTCTTCCCAACAAGGAGAATTTAAAGGGCGCTTACCTATCTTTATCGCCGATGATTATTCACCAATTTTACGACAAGGGTTTGGCCCATGCATCTTATGCTGTAATACGCGACAACAAAATGATCGTTATTGATCCTTCGCGTAACCCGCAACCTTATTATGATTTTGCGACGCTGCATGAAGCTGATTTAATTGGGGTGATCGAAACGCATCCGCATGCTGATTTTGTAAGCTCGCACCTGGAAATAAACCAAACCACCGGGGCAACGATATATTGCAGCAGATTGGTTGGCGCCGCTTATGCTCATCAAACTTTTGACGACGGAGATATTATTCATCTGGCCGACGTAAAGCTGACGGCCATTAACACGCCGGGGCATTCGCCTGACTCTATCAGCGTTTTGCTGACAGACGAACAAGGTAGAGATTGCAGCATTTTTACCGGCGATACTTTATTTGTTGGGGATGTGGGTCGCCCTGATCTGCGTGAACATGCAGGCAATATCATTGCTAAGAAAGAAGAACTGGCGCACCAGCTTTACCATTCGTTGCACGATAAATTAATGCTGTTGCCGCATCATGTTATCGTTTATCCGGCTCATGGCCCCGGATCGCTTTGCGGAAAAACTATCAGCCCGGACCTATGCAGCACTATTGGTCGCGAATTGAAGGAGAACTATGCTTTAAAGATCCACCATGAAAATGAATTTGTAAAAATGCTACTTGCCGACCAACCATTTGTACCACACTACTTTGGTTTTGATGTAGACCTGAATCAAAAAGGAGCGCCCATTTTTCAAACAAGTGTTGATACCGTGGACAGAAGCCTACAGGAATTACAACGCGGAAAAGTTATAGTAGATACCCGCCCTGCTGACCAGTTTAGTACAGGCCACATCAAAGGTGCCATCAACCTGCAAAATGGCGATAAGTTTGAAACCTGGTTAGGCTCGATTATAGAACCTTTTGAAAAATTTTACCTGCTTGCCGCTAAAGAAGACGAGCTGACCGACGTTATTGAAAAAGCGGCTAAAATAGGTTACGAGCAAAATATTAAAGCAGCGTTAATCGCATTAGGCGGCGATGAATCATCGCCGATATTAAACGTTGACGACCTTAAAACATCGCCACAAAAATACACGGTTATAGATGTCCGCAATAGTAATGAGATTACCGCAGGAAAAATCTTTAAAGATGCTTTAACTATACCGCTACCAGAGTTGCGTAACCGTTTGCACGAAATCCCGACAGGTAAACCTATTGTGGTACATTGCGCGGCAGGTTATCGGTCGGCCGCCGCTGCCAGCATGATTGCCGGGAGGATAAGCTCAACCCCGGTTTATGATTTGGGTGAAGCCATTTCAGGTTTTATGACTCAAAACAATCATTAACCATGAGCCCCGAACTCACGATAGTACAAACCGCCGACGGCTCAAACACCATTTTTAATCCCGCGTTTGGCGAAAATTACCATTCAAAAAATGGCGCGCTGCAAGAAAGCAAGCACGTATTTGTCGATGCCGGCCTGAGCTATTTTTTAGCTACATATAACGCCAAACAAGCTTCGGTTTTAGAGGTGGGCTTTGGCACCGGCCTTAACTTTTTAATGACTGCAGATTTTTGCGTCGAGCATCAGATTGAACTCAACTACACAGGTGTTGAAGCTTATCCCCTCACTCATGAGTTACTTGGCAGCACAGGTTACAATCAATATACATCTGCCGAAACATGGCAATCGCTTTTGAATGACTATCAATCGGCATTATTAAGACCCACAGCTATTAACCCCGAGTGCCGATTGCAAATTGCCAACTGTAAGCTTTTGGATTTTCAGTCGGACATTAAGTACGATGTTATATATTTCGACGCCTTTGCTTCTGCCCATCAACCCGAAATGTGGAATGAAGAAGCCATTGGTCACACTATAAAATTTTTAAAGCAGGGAGGGGTATTTGTTACCTATGCCATCACCGGTAATTTAAAACGGATGCTGAAAAGTTTAGGGCTACAGATTCAAAAAATCCCGGGCGCACATGGTAAGCGTGAAATGCTCCGTGCTATTTTATAAATACGGTAAATCAACAAAAAAAATCTGCACATCAAAAAATCCACATCATGGCTATCACTCCACCAATTACAGCACATAACCCGGCGACAGCTTTTGAGCGTCTGCTAACCATAATGGACGACCTGCGTTTAAATTGCCCCTGGGACAAAAAACAAACGCTGGAGAGCCTGCGCCACCTTACCATTGAAGAAGTTTATGAGCTGTCCGATTCTATTTTGTCTGCAGATATGCCTGAAATTAAAAAGGAACTAGGCGACATTATGCTGCACCTGGTTTTTTACGCGCGCATAGCATCCGAAGGCAACCATTTTAATATCACCGACGTACTGAACAGTATATGCGATAAGCTGATTAACCGCCACCCGCACATCTACAGTGATGTGGAGGTGAAGGACGAAGCTGATGTGAAACGCAATTGGGAGCAGATAAAACTTAAAGAAGGAAATAAATCCGTTTTAGGCGGCGTGCCTGTTTCGTTACCGGCGCTGATTAAAGCATCGCGTATACAAGAAAAAGCCCGTGGTGTTGGGTTTGACTGGGAAGAAAAAAGCCAGGTTTGGGCCAAGGTTGAAGAAGAATTGCAAGAATTTAAAAACGAGTTTAATGTTGAGAATGAAGGCGAAATAGACCGCGAAAAAGCCGAAGGTGAGTTTGGCGATCTGCTGTTCTCGTTAATCAACTACGCCCGTTTTATTGACATTAGCCCGGAGAATGCCCTTGAAAAAACCAACCGTAAGTTTATAAAACGGTTTCAGTACCTGGAAAGCAAGGCTGCCGAAAACGGGCAGCAATTACAAAACATGAGCCTTGCCGAAATGGATGTATTTTGGGACGAGGCCAAAAAACTAAAATAGCTCACACAAACATGAAAAGGGCAACAATAAAACATACGCTGATATATTTGTTGCCCGCCTTAATATTATGTTTTGACGGCTGCATTAAAACCCAGCGCGACCCCGAAAAATACCTGGCCGACAAAGGGTATCCATTAGGTACATTTGAGGGTAACTGTGTAAAATTGCATCGAAAAACTGTCTATTATCAATTTGATACCTTAAAAGTTAACTTAAGGTTGACGTTGTCAACTAATACAGGATACAACATAACGGGTGATACCACTACCTGGCATGCGGGCAGTTATGGCAGTTTTAGCGAAGACTTTGTAAATATGGTGTTTGATGATGTGACCAACCCGTCAGCATCCGCAGCAAAAAAGACCCATCTATCGGGCTTTTACACATATGACTATGACGGTACCACACTCATCATTACTCCGGGGGGCCAGCAGGCTGATACGCTGAGGTATACCTATAACTTAAAACGGGTTAAATGAACGCCCTACTTAAAACGGATGGCTTTTACGGGTAATATTTTTGCCACCAGCATGGACGGTATCGTAAGCACCAATAAACAGAGCAACATGGTGCCCAGGTTTAACAGTATTATATCCATCCAGTTAAGCTCTATTGGCACAAAAGTCATGTAGTATGCTTCGGCGTCCAACTTTAAAAAGTGAGTATTATATTGTATCCAGCTTATGCCTAAGCCGACCAGGTTACCAAAAAGCAAGCCCAGGCCAATCAAATAAGCGGCATTATATAAAAATATCTTCTGGATACTCCAGTTATTTGCGCCCATAGCCTTAAGGATACCTATCATAGCAGTGCGCTCCAGGATCATGATCAGCAAGGCCGATATCATATTAATTACGGCTACGGCCAGCATGAGCACCAGCATTACCCGGGCATTTACGTCAAGCAATGGTAGCCAATCAAATATCAGCGGATAATTCTCGTAAACCGTCGTCAGCTTTAAACGGACAGGCAAAATATTGTTAAGTTGGGCAGCTATATCGTTAACGTTTTCAAGGTTGTTTATCTTAATTTCATAGCCACCAACCTCGTTGGGCGCCCAATCGTTAAGGCGTTTAATAAGCGCCAGGTCGCCTATAACATAGGCTTTATCTATCTCCTCAATACTAGTATCAAAAATACCGGTCACCTTAAAGGGGCGACGGCGCAGCGGCTCTTGCACGTAGTACATCACCATGTTATCGCCTACTTTCAGTTTTAAGCGGTTAGCAATGATCTGCGATATCACAATTTGCCGCTTTGACCCGGTCGTATCCGCAAAGTCAATTACCCTACCGGCAACCAAATTCTTCTTTATAAAATCCCAGTTATAAGTGGCATCTACCCCTTTTAGTATTACTCCTTCTATTTCGTTATTAGCTTTGATGATACCGGGTTTGGTGGCAAAAGGCATAATGTGCAGTACTTCGGCATTTTTGCGCGCCTCAGTAACAAAAGTGTCGGCGGCGGTAAATGGCGAGTTCTCGTACGATGCATTTAGATCATACTTAACCACCTTGATATCACCATCGAAACCGCGAACTTTTTCTTTGATCTCGTTCTTAAACCCACGAATAATCGCCAGCGACAATATCATGGCGCTTACCCCCAACGTAATGGCAATAATGGCTATCCGCACAATCAGTTTCGAGAACGTGCGTTTAGATTTAAACGAGATACGTCCAGCTATAAAGGATGCAAAATTCAAATGCAGTAGTGTTAATTTTGTAACTTAGCAAATATGCGGTTTTACCGCCTAAAATTGCTGTTAATTTTAAAGCGTATTGTTATTTATGATTAGCCAAAAAACATCAACCTGTATACTGACATTATTATTTGCAGCCTGCATTAACATGGCCTGTGGCGAAACACCAACCTCAAAAAAAACTCCGCCACTTCAATCGGCTAAAGGCATAATACCGGGTGCAGACCAAACCGCCCTGTATATAAACTATTTAAAGGGAAAAAATGTTGCCATGGTGATTAATCAAACGTCAGTGATTGGTAAACGTTTAGTGCCCAGTGCCGACAGCCTTTTAGCTTTAGGTTTACCTATAAAAAAGATTTTTGGGCCGGAGCATGGTTTTAGGGGCGATGCCAGCAATGGCGCTTCGATAAATGACGCAATTGACGTCAAAACCGGGCTGCCTGTAATATCGCTTTACGGCAATAAGCATTACAAGCCAACGGCTAATGACCTAAAAGGAATTAATCTGGTGGTGTTTGATATACAAGATGTAGGCGCGCGTTTTTATACCTACATATCAACCTTGCACTACGTGATGGAGGCCTGCGCCGAAAACAATATTGAATTGCTGGTACTTGATCGTCCCAACCCTAACGGTGCCATTATTGACGGACCGATACTTGACAGTACCTTTAAATCCTTTGTGGGGATGCACCCTATCCCCATCGCCCACGGGATGACTATTGGCGAATATGCGCAAATGATAAACGGCGAGGGCTGGCTAAACAATAAGCTAAAGTGCAAGCTTAAAATCATTAAGGTAGCTAATTATAAACGCAGCGACGCCTATGTTTTGCCGGTCAACCCGTCGCCAAATCTCAACACCAACCAGTCCATAGTATTATATCCAAGTGTGTGTTTGTTTGAGGGCACCACATTAAGCCTGGGCCGCGGTACTATGCTGCCCTTTGTACAGGTGGGGCATCCGCTACTTAAAGGTAAATATAACTACAGTTTTACCCCGGTAAGCATACCGGGCATGAGCGAAAAACCACCTCAAAAAGATCAGGTTTGTTTTGGTATTGATCTGCGCGACTACAACATCAGCTCGATAAAGAGTAAAGGGCAAATCAATTTAGCGTGGGTATTAGCATTGTATAAGGCTTTCCCGGATAAGCCACATTTCTTTAACGCCTACTTTACCAAACTGGCGGGTACCGAAACCTTGAGGAAACAAATTGAGGCCGGTAAAACCGAGGCCCAAATACGCCAGACCTGGGCTGCAGGTTTGGCTAAATTTAAGGCCATGCGCAGCAAATATTTACTATATTAACAATACCACTTAGGCGAGTATTATGATTTAAACAATTATTACCGGTTTTTACTTACAACAAACATACTTACAGGATAAATTGACGATATTATCAGCATAAAACCATTATAGCTAACTTACTGACTGTTAGCTATGATATTCCGTTTACCTTAAAGCAGACATCCGATGAAGATTGTATTTATGGGCACGCCACAATTTGCAGTGGCATCATTAAACGAATTGATACAAGCCGGCGTTGACATTGTTGGCGTTGTTACCGCTCCGGATAAACCTGCCGGCCGTGGCCAAAAAATTGCGCAATCTGCTGTTAAACAATATGCTGTTGAACACAGCCTGCGGGTGCTGCAACCTACCAATTTAAAAGATCCCGATTTTTTGAAGGAGTTGAAATCGCTAAATGCCGATTTGCAGGTTATAGTAGCTTTCAGGATGTTGCCAGAAGAAGTTTGGAACATGCCCGCTAAAGGAACTATCAACCTACATGCCTCGCTACTGCCCAACTATCGTGGCGCTGCTCCGCTAAATTGGGCCATTATTAATGGAGAACATGAAAGCGGTGTAACTACTTTCTTTTTAAAACACCAGATAGATACCGGCAATGTATTGTTTACCGAAAAAGTAACCCTAACCGGGCATGAAACAGCCGGCGAATTGCATGATCGCCTGATGGCCAAAGGTGCTGGTTTGCTGGTTAAAACGGTTAAGGCTGTAGAGAGCGGTCGCTATAATGAGCATCCTCAACACTCCTTAATTGAAGGTAATACTGAACTAAAAAACGCCCCTAAAATTTTCAAAGACGATTGCAAAATAGACTGGAACCAGTCGGCGCAAAACATATATAACTTTATCCGTGGGCTAAGTCCAAGTCCTGCCGCGTTTACCGAGCTTAATGGCAAAACCCTAAAAATATATAGCTCGGCGCTGGTTGATACCGAACCCGGGGTACAACCCGGCGCGTTTTTAACTGACAATAAAACTCACTTGAAATTTGCCGCTAAAGACGGTTTAATCAGCCTGTTGGATGTTCAGTTAGAGGGTAAAAAACGGATGGAAATTGCTGAGTTTTTAAGGGGTGTGAACTTATAGTTGGCATTAAATGAGCGCTCTGGGCGTCACGGAAGTAATTGAAGGGTATGTAGAGGCTCGCGCACATGCTTTGACCATGCTTAACCATCACTTTTTTTCGTTACAACTTATTCAACTCATCCATTAACCCTTTGCTTACTTTGTTAAAGTAGCGGCGTATGCCGTAACCCATTACTGACTGTATGCCCTTAGTGGCATTGGTTAAAAACACCTCGTCGGCTTCGTAAAGTATCTCGGGGTTTATTTGTGCTTCGGTTACGGGTATATTGTTTTTTTTGGCAATGTTGATAACAACCTGGCGCATCACCCCTTCAACGCAGCCTTCGCTTAAAGCCGGTGTATACAAATGATTTTGATACCAGATGAAAACATTTGAACTGCTGGCCTCGCACAAAAAGCCGGCCTGGTTAAGCAGAAACACGTCGTCGACGTTAGCCTGGTTCTTATGCAGCCCTGCCATTACATAGGTAAGCGAGTTACAGGTTTTTATATTAGATAGATAGTTAGATGGTTTTGGCAGATCTGTAAACACATCAACTATCAAACCTTTATCATTCAAAAAATAGCGTGGTTCGTCAGCCGGAATAAATTCCAGACAATAGCCAACCTTGTTTTGCGATGGCGTATATAACCCGTCCGAATCGCGATAGACCGTTAATCTTAGCCTGCCATGTTTAGATTTGTTTCTAACCGATAATTGTTCGGCTTTTTCTTTCAGAAAATAAGCATCCATTTGCGAATAGCCGTCCATTTTCAGCGCTTTCATGCCGCGCTGCAGGCGGTCGGCATGTAGGTCGGCAAACTTAAGCACCCCCTTAAGCATGCGCATGCTTTCAAACAAACCATCGCCATACTTAAAAGAACGGTTAGCAACCGATAGCACTTTGCTATCAGCAGGGATAATTTCACCGTTAAAATTTATATACAGCAGTGCCATGGGTTATTAAGCGCTAATTTCGCCATTTTGTGTGGCATTGGCGCTAATATATTTTCGCCATTTTTCAATTACCGATGCAAAATCCTCTGGCATAGGGGCTTCAAAATGGATAGCTTTTTTGGTACTTGGATGCACAAAACCCAGCGTTTGTGCATGCAGAGCCTGGCGCGGCATCAGTTCAAAACAATTTTCTACAAACTGTTTGTATTTGCTGTACACTGCACCTTTTAAGATCTTATCGCCACCATACATCGAATCGCTAAATAAAGGGTGTCCAATGTGCCTCATGTGGGCGCGTATCTGGTGTGTGCGACCAGTTTCAAGCTGGCACTCCACCAGGGTGACATAACTAAAACGCTCTAACACACGGTAGTGTGTTACTGCCCATTTGCCCTTCTCTTCATCGTCATAAATAGACATTACCCTACGGTCTGCAATGCTGCGGCCTATATAGCCGGTAACGGTTCCATCATTATCCAGATCGCCCCAAACTAAAGCGATGTATTTACGGGTTATAGAGTGATCAAAAAACTGGCGGGCCAGGTAAGTCATAGAACGCTCGTTTTTGCTAATGAGCAGCAAGCCCGAGGTGTCCTTATCTATACGATGCACCAAACCCGGGCGGCCATCATTACCCGGCAAAGTAGGTAATTGCTGAAAATGGTATACCAGCGCGTTTACCAGTGTACCATTGTAGTTATTGTAGCCGGGATGCACTACCATGCCAGGTGCTTTGTTCACCACTAGTACATCATCATCTTCATAAACAATATTTATCGGCAAATTTTCGGGATAAACCTCGGTATCTCGCGGCGGATGCGGTAATACCACTGATATTATATCAGCAGGTTTAACCCTGTAACTGGCTTTTATTACCTTATTGTTAACGAGCACATTGCCCGCATCAATAGCGTTTTGTATGCGATTACGAGAGGCATTCTCTACCCGATACATCAAGAATTTGTCGATACGTAAAAGCGATTGCCCTTTATCAACAACTACCCGCAGGTGCTCATATAGGTCCTGTTCTTCCTGTTCGATATTATCGGGCTCATTTATCATTGCGGCAAAAATAAAGGTTTTTCGTTCTCAATCAGTTAATATTTAATAATACCCTAACTGCTTATCATATTGATTATTAATAAATATGTACTATTTTTATAGCCAATAAAACCTCACTTTAAAACAATATGAAAAAACTTTACTTTTTAACCACCCTGGTGGTATTAAGCGCTGCAACTTTTAAAGCCAATGCGCAATCAAACGATGATGGCATCTCTGATTTGTTTAAAGGCAATCCCGGCGACGTAAACAAGCTAATCAATGCTTACACAAACCCTCTTTTTAAAGGATTTGGTAATAGCTTAAATGGCGGCTGGACTAATACAGCCAAGACTTTGACATTAGGCCATTTTGATCTAAGAATAAGCGCTTCAGCAAGTATTATTCCGCAGGCAGATAGAACTTTCGATATCAACGCTTTAGGTTTGACTAATATCAAAGCTACATCTTCTCCAATTGCACCAACATTTGGTGGTAGCGACGCTTTGAGTACAGGTATCACTATAAGCGATCCTGCTGATCCAAATAATCCTAACCGTCAATACAAAACCACCCTGCCTAAAGGTGTTACGCAATACGTTCCTGCACCTCAAATACAGCTTACAGTTGGCTTAATAAAGAACACCGACGTTACCCTACGTTTGATACCAACTACAAAGATCACCGACGACGTAGGCTCAGTAGGTATGGTTGGTTTTGGTGTTAAACATAACATTATTCAAGATTTTGCCAAAGGCGCTGTAAGACCATTTGATTTATCGGTAGCGGTAGGTTATACACGCTTATCTTATAACAAACCACTTTCAGTACGTCCTGAGACTAACAACGGCGGTACTACTGGTAGTCAAGATTACAGCAATCAGCGTCTTGAGGGCCATTTTAGCGGTTGGAATGCCCAAGTGATCTTATCTAAAAAGTTTGCAATTATCACACCGTTTGTTGCTGTGGGTTTCCTAACCAGCAAAACTGATGTTGGCTTAAAGGGCAATTTCCCATTTGTTACTGGCGTAACGCCTAGTGCTGTTGAAGCTGATAGGAAGCCTACATACACCACCTACGCAAACCCAATAACAATTGGTGGATCATCTTCTTCGCAGGTAAGTGGCTTACGTGCCGATTTAGGCTTCCAGTTAGAACTGTCTATAGTGCGTATTTACGCATCAGGCAGTTTGGCTGAGTATAAATCTGTAAACGCCGGTATCGGTTTCGGCTTCTAAGAGCTTAATGCAAATCAATTTAGAGATATTTAGTCCCGTTCAGCAAATTAACCATAAGGTGTTTGCTGAGCGAGACTTATCTGTTTTTATAAAGCGCGAGGACCTGATACACCCCATCATATCAGGCAATAAATGGCGTAAGCTTAAATACCTGCTCAAAAAGGCGCAGGCCCAAAACAAAACCCACCTGATAACCTTTGGTGGCGCTTTTTCAAACCACTTATTGGCAACCGCCGGGGCAGGCGCCAGGTTCGGTTTCAAAACCACTGGCATAGTACGTGGCGAAGAAGTTAATAACGATACCTTATTTATGTGCCGTTTACACGGCATGAAACTTATTTTTACCGACCGCGATAACTATCGCGATAAACCAAATTTATTCAATCGTTTTTTTGGCAATGATGATCAAGCCATGTTTATTGACGAAGGCGGCTCATCGCCGGAGGCCGCGCAAGGATGCAGCGAGTTGGTAGACGAGCTTTCAGAAACATATGACCATATCTTCGCAGCATGTGGTACCGGCACTATGTCGGCGGGGATAATTAATGGGCTTACCAGTCACAAACTACCTACCACCTTTAACGGCGTCCCGGTATTTAAAAACGGCGGATTTATTAGAAACGAAATAGATAAGCTACTTACAACTGGCACTGATTATCAATTACATACTGATTACCATTTTGGTGGTTATGGCAAAGCTAATGATGAGCTGATCAGCTTCATAAAAACCTTTGTCGCCGAAACCGGGATATTGATTGACCCAATCTACACCGGCAAAATGCTGTATGCCCTTTATGATCTTGCGGCCAAGGATCACTTTAAACCCGGCAGCAAAATACTGGCTATACACAGTGGCGGCATCTGGGGCCTATTAGGAATGAAAGATAGGTTTGACTAACATTACCGGATTAAGTAGTTATTAGGATTTGATGTCATAATTTATCAGATTATCCGTTAGATTTAGAAAGTTAAGGCATTCTATTCTGTAATCTTTAGCCATTTAATGCTATTTTAAAGCGACATCCTATGTATAACCTATCAGTTGCTCCCGAAAATGTTGCCGATACCCTGAATCAGTACGTACTAGCAGACGGCTTTGACCTAACCTTTGATATGGAAAAAAGTCAGGGCGTGCATATTTATGATTCGAAGAATAAGCGTACGCTGCTGGATTTTTTCACGTGCTTTGCCTCAGTGCCTTTAGGATACAATCACCCCAAAATGCTTAACGACGAGGCCTTTAAAAAAAGCCTGATGCTGGCAGCGTTAACCAATCCCTCTAACTCAGATATCTATACAGAACAATATGCGCAATTTGTAAAGACCTTTGCACGGGTCGGTATACCTGATTACCTACCGCATGCTTTTTTTATTTCAGGCGGTACCTTAGCCATTGAGAATGCACTTAAAACCGCTATGGATTGGAAAGTACAGAAAAACTTTGCTAAGGGCTATAAAACCGAGAAGGGCCATAAGGTTCTGCATTTTGAGCACGCTTTTCATGGCCGATCTGGTTATACGCTAAGTTTAACTAATACCTTACCGGTTAAAACGAAATGGTACGCTAAATTTGACTGGCCAAGAGTATCATTTCCCTACATACAATTTCCACAAACAGAAGCTAACCATGCGGATTTATTGAAACGCGAAGAAGAATCTATCGCTCAAATAAAACAAGCGTTTGCAGATCATAAAGACGATATATGCTCCATTATAGTTGAGCCTGTACAAGCAGAGGGCGGGGATAACCATTGCCGCAAAGAGTTTATGGAGCAACTGCGTTTGCTAGCCGACGAAAACGAGGCGATGCTCATTTATGACGAGGTACAAGTTGGTGTTGGCTTAAGCGGTAAGTTTTGGTGCCATGAACATTTTGGCCCTAATGCCCGCCCGGATATAATTGCCTTTGGCAAAAAGATGCAAATTTGCGGCATACTGGTAAGCAAACGGGTTGACGAAGTTGAGCAGAATGTATTCAATGTATCGTCCCGCATAAACTCCACCTGGGGCGGCAGTTTGGTTGACATGGTGAGGGCGACGAAAATATTAGACATAATAGAAGAAGATAAGCTTTGCGATAAAGCAGCCGAAAACGGCTTGTACCTGCAAAAGCAGCTACAGCAAATTGCACAAACCATACCAGTAGTTCAAAATGTGCGGGGCAAGGGTCTGCTCACCGCTTTCGATTTCCCTGATAAAGCAAGGCGCGACAAATTTATACGGCAAGGCATAGCCAACAACGTAATGTTTTTAGGTTGCGGTAACGGCACCATCCGTTTTAGACCGGCACTGATTATGGGGAAAAGTAATATCGACGAAGGTTTAGCCATTCTTCAAAAAATAGCTAACGGTCTATAAACTGTAATTTTTTTGCTACAGCGGGCTTTTTTGCCCCCCTCGGTCAATTTTATTTTTAGTTGAAAATACTATAATCGTATTTTTGCGTTACATCACTGTACCGAATATTACTGTCAGCCGAATATTACCCCCGACTTATTCGCTGAAAATCCACAGGAGTTACCGGAGCCTTTATACATCATGAGCAGACCTATAGAAAAATTAAAAAAACAGTTAATAGAAATATCCGAAGTTGTTAATGCATTTCAATCAGAAGCGGTACAAGTTAAAGTTGTTGATAAATTGCTTGATGCAATGATAGAATTTGAGCGGGGCGATGCGGATGGGTTTGAGTTTTTGGCGAAAAAAACAGCTAAACCGAAATTCGAGATCGACGACTATAGCAACACCAATCAAAAAAAACCGGGAGCTACCAAAATACTTAACCAGCTACTAAATACCGACTTCTTTAAGTCGCCACACTCTATATCCAGTATTGCGGAGTATTGTAAAGAGAAATTTAATTCAGAATTTAAAACCTCTGAGCTATCGGGTATCCTACTTAAGCTGGCTAAAGAGAACAAGCTTAAACGTCAGCGTAACGAGGGTAATAAAAGATTTGAGTACGTGGTAGCGTAGAAGTTCGTCACTGGTGTAGGTGGATCATTGTTCTGACAAAGTCCTATTTCAGATCAAATAAACTATTCACACCTAAAATTTTACGTGAGGTAAAGCCTTCGCCAAATTTTGCGCCGATAGATTTACCGTATTCGCGGGCACGTGCTTCAACCACCGCTATAAACTCGGGGGTTGATATATAAGTTTGTGGCTCTCCTTCCCACTCAGGGTTATGAAACTGCGACCCGTATGCGTAAATACTTTCTACTTTCTTAGCCCAGTGGTCGGTAACATCTATTACAATATCAGGCTTAATATAAACGTCCTGTATAAAATGCAGTAACAAATTGGCACGCCAGGGTTCTTGCGGTTGCTCATCTTCAAGCGTTTCTATCTTTCTTAAACCGGACAAAAACGAAGCGTCGTTGACCAAATCGCAAGCACGCTTATGGTCAGGGTGCCTGTCATAATAAGCGTTTGTAATGATGATCTCGGGTTGAAACTTACGAATAGCTTGTATTACCTTAAGCTGATATGGTTTGGTGTTTTCAAAGAAACCATCGGGTAATTCCAGATTTTCTCTTACAGTAAGGCCTAATATTTCGGCAGCGGCAGCAGCTTCCTTATCCCGTATCTCGGCCGAACCTCTGGTACCGAGCTCACCGCGGGTTAGGTCAACAATGCCTACCTTTTTGCCCATAGCAATATGTTTTAATATTGTACCCGAGCAGCCTAACTCGGCATCGTCAGGGTGTACGGCTAAAACTAAAATGTCTAACTTAAGCATGGTGCAAAGGTATTTATTGGCCGGCTGCCAATAGTTTATTTATCTTTTTTTTAATTTTTGATGACGAAGGTTTGGTAAATGGATAATAAAAATCGACCACCTTTCCATCTTTATCAATTAAAAATTTATGAAAATTCCAACGTGGAACAGCGCTTAACTTTCCATTCAGCTTCTTGTCTGCCAGGAATTTATAAAGCGGGTCTGCATACGGCCCGCGTACGCTTATCTTGTCAAAAATAGGGAAATTAGCGCCGTAGCTTTCGCAAAAACTATTAATGGCTTCGCCTTCTAAAGGTTCCTGCCCGCCAAAATCATTCGATGGAAAACTTAATATCTCAAAATCTTTTCCCAAATATTCTGCTTTTAAAGCTACAAGCTCCTTAAGCTGCGGTGTAAAGCCACATTGGGATGCGGTGTTAACTATCAGCAGTACTTTGTTTTTAAAATCGGATAGGCTCACTCGCTGCCCTGATATTTTAAGGACATCAAACTGGTGGATACTATGGTTCATCATTAGTTTCTGTACGAGTCGTATCCGGCTTCCTGAAGGATAGCTTCAATATCGCGTTGTTCGCTAAAATCGTAGGTTTGTTTAAGGTTATGGCCAAACAATTTAGCTGCCGATTGAAATATGAAAGCATTAAAGCCGCCTTTTAACTCTTTGACAACATCGTAAGTAGTCAAGTCGGTTTCACGGTTAATTAGTTTGATCAGTATTTCACCCTGATTGATTGTCAGGTTCATTACCTCTTTTTTAAACATATCTTTAACCTGCGTATTACAATTTTCAATCAACTGCTTTTGTTTCTTTTTATCGCCGGTTAAGGCTAAGTCGCGTTGCAATTGACGGTATCGTTCACCGGCAAAATGTGCATAAGGGATAACTTTGCGTACGTTGTATTTTAGCATGCTGAAAGCACGACGATCGGCCTCACTTTTAAATATCCGCGTGGCACTAATAATGACGTCAGGCATCACTATCCAGGGCACCATTTCACCGTCAAGTACGGTCAGGTAGGTTTTTATGGTATCATTTTTGCCAAGTTTTGGCAACGCAGGATGATCTGTTTGAGCACTCGCAGTACCCAAAAAGCAGCCAAACACTATCAAAAACGCAAAAAATTTCATAAATTTACCTATGCAAAATTAATGCATTTTTTTTTGGTATTTCATTATAACAAGCAATTTAACTGTTTATTGTATGTTAAAGTAATAATACCGTAAAGCCTAAGGATGAAAGAATTACTTATTGACCTGGAAGTTGAAAAAACTGAGATATTAAAAAGATATCGGGCTTTGCTGCGCGCGTGTAAATCAACCATGCAAAAGGGCGATAAACGTATGATACGTAAAGCCTTTGATATGGCTTTAGAGAGCCATAAAGATATGCGCCGAAAATCGGGCGAGCCCTATATATATCACCCCATAGCCGTTGCCCAGATAGCTGCCGAAGAAATTGGATTGGGCACCACTTCTATTGTGTGCGCCCTGCTGCATGATGTGGTTGAAGATACCGACGTCACTCTTGATGATATTGAACAAGAGTTTGGAAAAAAAGTAGCCAAAATTATTGATGGGCTTACCAAAATATCAGGGGTATTTGACACCAATAGCTCGTTACAGGCCGAAAACTTTAGAAAAATGCTGCTTACCCTGGCAGACGATGTGAGGGTAATATTGATTAAACTGGCCGACCGTTTACACAATATGCGCACGCTGGAGTCGATGCCACGCGATAAGCAATTGAAAATATCGTCAGAAACAATATATCTATATGCCCCGCTTGCTCACCGGTTGGGATTGTATGCCATAAAATCTGAGTTAGAGGATCTTTCCATGAAATACATGGAACGTGAGACCTACCAGTTTATTAAAAACAAATTAAACGAGAAAAAGACAGAGCGCGAGAAGTTTATCCGGGACTTTATTGAGCCGGTTAAAAAGGTTTTAAACGGGCAAGGCCTGGATGCTGATTTGTTTGGCCGGCCAAAGTCTATACACTCTATTTGGAACAAGATGAAGAAAAAATCTGTTCCGTTTGAAGAAGTATATGATCTGTTTGCCATACGCGTAATACTGGATAGCACGCCTGAAAACGAAAAGTCTGATTGCTGGAAAGCTTACTCGATAGTTACCGACTTGTACCGCCCTAATCCTGATCGTTTACGCGACTGGATATCATCGCCTAAGGCTAATGGCTACGAATCATTACATACCACGGTAATGGGCCCGCGTGGTCAATGGGTAGAAGTACAGATACGTACCAAAAGGATGAATGAGATTGCGGAGAAAGGTTTTGCAGCGCACTGGAAATATAAAGAATCTTCAACCGATAGCGGACTTGACCAATGGGTACAAAAAGTACGCGAAATGCTGAAAAACCCAGACTCAAACGCATTGGAGTTTTTAGATGACTTTAAGATGAATCTTTTCTCTGACGAGATCTTCATTTTTACGCCCAAAGGCGCACTTATACAACTACCGCTTAGTGCTACCGCGCTCGACTTTGCTTTTGAGATCCATACCGATGTTGGAGCAAGCTGTATTGGCGCTAAAGTTAACCATAAACTGGTTCCACTTAGCTATAAGTTGCAAAATGGCGATCAGGTAGAGATCATTACCTCAAGCAAGCAGATACCTAAAGAGGATTGGTTAAGCTTTGTGGTAACTGCAAAGGCTAAGTCTAAAATCAAATCGGCATTAAAAGAGGAAAAACGCAAAATTGCTGAGGATGGCAAGGAGATTTTGGAGCGTAAAATGAAATCGCTGAAAATTACCTACAACTCTGAAAACATACACAAGCTAAGCTATTATTTTAAGCTGGGATCAACGCAGGACCTGTTTTTCAACATTGCCAAAGGCATTATTGACATGAAGGACCTGAGGGAATACCAACTATCGGAAAAAGTAGTTGAAAACAAACCACAGGACAGGATTGAAAACGAACAGCTGCAGGGTTTGCTTCGCAATATTAAAGCAAAAGACAGCGATATGCTGCTTATTGGCGATGATATGCAGAAGATTGATTACAAGTTATCCGCCTGTTGTAACCCAATACCCGGCGACGATGTGTTTGGTTTTATAACTGTTGGCGATGGCATTAAAATACATCGTACTAATTGCCCAAATGCAGCAAAGCTAATGGCCAACTATGGTTATAGGGTGGTGAAAGCCCGTTGGACAAATCAGCAAGAACTAGCCTTTTTGACGGGTTTACGTATTACGGGTATTGACGATGTTGGTTTGATAAACAAACTTACTACTGTTATATCACATGATTTTAAGGTGAATATGCGGTCGATTACGGTAGATAGCGATAACGGTATCTTTGAAGGATCAATAATGGTTTATGTAAACGATACCCAACATTTAGAAAACCTGATAAAACGTTTGAAAACTGTTAACGGTGTAACAGCGGTAACACGTTTCGATGCGATAGAAAAAGCATCTTAAGATAGAATCAAGAGTCAAGATTGTTGCGTTCATTAAGCTTAGTCTTGGCTATTGTTTCTTGACTCCCATTTGATTTCTGACTGTTGCATCTTGCCTCTATTATACTACCTTTGATACTTTAATAAAAAACTATGTCCCAACAGGAAACAATAGCAATGGTTAAAAAGATTTTTGAGGCCTACCTTGAAAATAAGAACCTACGGAAAACTCCTGAGCGCTTTGCTATATTAGAAGAGATTTATTCAAGATCCGACCATTTTGATGTGGAATCATTATATATTCACATGAAAAATAAAAAGTATCGCGTTAGCCGCGCTACTGTTTACAACACCCTGGAGCTGCTGGTGTCATGCGATTTGGTTACCAAGCATCAGTTTGGTAAAAATATGGCCCAGTTTGAAAAATCATACGGCTACAAGCAACATGACCATATTATTTGCCTTGACTGTGGAAAGGTAGTTGAATTTTGCGACCCACGTATTCAGCAGATACAAAGCATGATGGGCGAATTGCTGAAATTTGACATCAAACACCATTCGTTGAATCTTTATGGTAATTGTGAAAAACTTAAGGCAGGTTTTTGTGACAGAAAAATATAACTTTGCGCCCTTGTTAATCAAAGTAATTGTATAAATGACTGTTGACGTATTATTAGGCCTCCAATGGGGCGACGAAGGTAAAGGAAAAATTGTTGACGTATTGAGCGCAGGTTATGACCTGATTGCCCGTTTTCAAGGCGGACCAAACGCTGGTCACACTTTAGAATTTGATGGCAAAAAGTTTGTACTTAACACCATCCCTTCCGGAATATTTTTTGATAACACCCTTAACCTCATCGGTAACGGGGTAGTTATTGACCCAATCACCCTTAAAAAAGAGCTTGATAAGTTAAAAGATGCCGGTCATGACCTTTTAGCCAAAAAGAATTTGGTGATAGCTAAAAAAGCCCACCTGATATTACCTACTCACCAATTGCTTGATGCCGCCAATGAAAAGAAAATGGGCGACGGAAAAATTGGCTCGACGCTAAAAGGTATTGGCCCAACTTATATGGACAAAACCGGCCGTAATGGGTTACGTATCGGCGATATAACCTTACCAGATTTTAAAGAGCGTTACCAGAAGCTAGTCGACAAGCATACGTCGATGCTACAGTCGTTATACGGCGAGGTGCCTGATTTCAGCGAACGTGAGGCAGCGTTTTTTGAGGCTGTTGACCTTATCAAACAATTCCCACTGGTTGACTCTGAGCATTTGGTAAACAACTACCTTAAAGAAGGTAAAAAAGTATTGGCAGAAGGCGCACAAGGCGCTATGCTTGATATTGACTTTGGGTCTTACCCATTTGTAACGTCATCAAACACAACTGCTGCCGGCGCTTGCACTGGCTTAGGTATAGCCCCAAAAACAATTGGCGACGTAATAGGTATATTTAAAGCTTATTGTACCCGCGTGGGTGGTGGCCCCTTCCCTACCGAATTAAGTGACCACACAGGCGAAGAACTACGCAGAATAGGCCACGAGTTTGGCGCTACTACAGGTCGCCCGCGCCGTACCGGCTGGATCGATCTTCCTGCTTTAAAATATGCTATTATGCTTAATGGTGTTACCCAAATGGTAATGACCAAAGCTGACGTGTTGAGCGGTTTTGATAAAATATACGCTTGTACACATTACAACTACTTAGGCGAAAAAATTGATTACATGCCTTACGATATCTGCTCGGTTGATGCCATACCTGTATTGAAAGAAATTGATGGCTGGAAAGAGGATATCACCGGTATTACCGAGTTAGACCAAATCCCTGCCAAACTTCAATCATACATTGACTACCTGGAACAAGAGCTTGGTGTACCGATCAAATGGTTATCAGTTGGCCCTGATAGAAAACAAACCTTAGTATTACATCCATAGTAATACTGCCAACTACAAAAATGAAAAGGCCCTTCCTGACGATTGTCAGGAAGGGCCTTTTCATTTTGTAGCCATTTTGATGTTTATTGAACAACCAATACGCCGTCGGCCATAATGCCAATGTCTTTCTGTGGCGCTTTGATCATGCCTATCTCCGCTTCGCTTTTGCCGGCATCTTTGGCAAAGTGTTGCAGGCGCTCTACTGACGTTTCTTTAACTTTTGCTTTACCTTCTACCACCACATTTTTGCCAACAATGCTCTTCGGCATAAAGTAAGCGTAGTCTTTAAACTGTACCATAACGGTTTTGCCATCGGCCTGTTCCAGTTTCATAAAACAACCTTTTGCGGTACAAACTTCAACCACCTTGCCGGTTACTTTGCCGGTAAATACAGAATCGGTAGCCAATGCTAATTTCAACGCTGCCGTATTGATGGCGTTATCGGCGCTAATGGTTTTGCCGTAGGTTGCGCCCGGTTTTGCCGGCCTTATTTCGCTTTGTTGTGCTAAAGTTGCTAAGCTACAGCCCAAGCTTAATAATATAAGTGCTAGTTTTTTCATATCGGTTTCTTTGAGTAACGCTTCAAATATAGACACAATAACAGCTTAAATACATGACTGTCATCACAATAATTAAATAAGCACCATACCCGATGTTATATTAAGTTGGTTAACTTTACAGGGTGATTATACAGGTAAGCGATCTGCAGTTTTTTAAGCAAAAGGCTTTGCAATGGGCATCAACATTTACAGCATGCTGCTACCTTGACTCTAACAGCTACCACGACCCCTACTCAAAGTTTGATACCCTGATTGCCGCGGGCGTTAAAGCCAGCGTTATTGCTACGGCAGGCGACGCTTTTGACAAGCTTGATACCTTTCGCAGGGCGAACCCGGGTTGGCTGACGGGCTTCTTTGGCTACGATCTAAAGAACGAAATAGAGCAGCTATCATCTGGTAACCCAGACCAACTGCATTTCCCTGATCTGTACTTCTTCGCACCTGAGCATCTTATACTCATTAACGGCGATAGGGTCGAGATCATTGCTAATGATGTTAACGCGGTGCTAGCTGGCATTGATCAGCAGGTACTGACTGCCTACCAGCCCGGGGACATCCACCTAAAAGCGCGCGTAGCCAAGGATGAGTACAGAGCAAGCGTTAACAAGATTAAGGACCATATAACCCGTGGCGACATATATGTAACTAACTATTGCCAGGAGTTATATGCTGATAATGCGCATATTGATCCGGTAGCTACCTTTTTGCAGCTTAACCGGGTGTCGCCTACGCCGTTTGGTACGTTTTATAAGTGGGAGGATAATTACATCCTGTGTGCCTCGCCCGAGCGTTTTTTGGCCAAGCGGGGCTACAAACTGATATCGCAACCCATTAAAGGCACGGCCCGGCGCGGGTCTACCAAAGCTGAAGACGAAGCGATAAAAGAGCAACTGCATAGCAACACTAAGGAGCTGCAAGAAAACGTCATGATAGTTGACCTTGTGCGCAATGACCTTACCCACTCGGCCAAACCGGGTACGGTGAAGACAGAAGAGCTTTTCGGCATCTACACCTTTAATCAGGTGCATCAAATGATCTCTACGGTTGTTTGCGAGCTACAGGAGGGCCTATCAGCTATAGAGGCGATACGTAACACCTTCCCAATGGGTAGCATGACAGGGGCACCAAAAATTAGCGCTATGAAGCTAATGGAGCAGTATGAGCATAGTAAACGCGGGGTATATTCCGGGGCTATTGGGTACTTTAGCCCGGATGGCGACTTTGACTTTAATGTAGTCATCCGAACGTTGCTATATAACGCTACAGCTACCTATCTGTCCTTCCATGTGGGGGGAGCAATTACTTACTATGCTGATGCAGAGCAAGAGTACGCGGAGTGCTTGCTCAAGGCTAAGGCTATTTTAGAGGTTTTGGGGCAGTCGCTTACGTAATCCAGTTCCCGTATTCGACTCGTTTGTTTAACGCGTGTGTGAAACAAATGAAACAAGTGAAACAAGATTTTGACTCAACGGTTTGTAAATGAGGGCTTTGAAAAAATAGAGTGAAACAAAATGAAACAAGATTTTCATATAAGCTACTTATTTATAGCTAGTTAAGAAATTGGCAAAAGTCCATTAAAGACTGACTTGTCCTGCTATAGGTTGACAAAACTGATGGACAAATGGACAAACAGAAACACAAAAACAAACAAAAGATTATAGCTGAATACTTGCTTGGGGGTACAAGTACCCGTAAATTAGCTATCAAATATGGCTACGGCCATGTCACGATATCCAGATG
>NZ_JBHUON010000024.1:0-72105 GCF_042686155.1 Mucilaginibacter antarcticus
CTGGTCAGTTTGCCCCGGAATGGGGTGGTCAATTTGACGCGGAATCACTGGTCACATTCCGCCGGAATTGGGTGGTCAATATCAGCGGTATATCCACCTAAAGCCGAAGTGGGATACGGCTCACGTAAATATCAATACCCTTTATTAATCAATAGTTATAATGCCGGCGATAGCCACAAATATCTTGAACTTCAGCTGGCAGACGTATTTGCATCTGCCTTGAATCACATTTTTATCAATTGGCATAATGATGTGAGTGATACTTTTTCGGAGGAAATAGAAAAGACGAAACTTTACGAGTTGGCAGCACAAAAGCACATGTGGCCATCGAAAGCGGTAACACCCGAAGAACTGCATATGACAGATTATTCGGGTAATAATGCGTTGAACTTTATTGCAGAACAAAGATTGAAAAACCCAATGCCGTTTAACAAGGATGGATACTAACCTGATCAACATTTATAATAATTAAATGTGAAGTTCTCGGCTACAGACAAATCAAAACCGCACAGCTTATCTCTCTATGTGACGTAAAACACTTGTAAAATAATTTGACTTCTAATGACAGAAAAAGAAAAAGCTATAGCCGATATATATATTGCTGCGAGGAATAGCTATCCCGAAAACTTGTTATATGTTATGCCAGTTGAATTGAGTAAGAAGCTGAAGTCCTTCATGCTTATCAGGGAAGATTTAACATTTATTTTAGACATCACTGAACAGCTAATATCTTTAAAAGAATCAGCTGATTCTAATACCACAACAGAACTCGCACTTTGGCAATCAATTTTAATTACTTATGGAAAGTGCTTCACAGAAAATAAAGCAGGATTTTCAAAACTTGAGAAATCCCAACTTGAACAGCATGATATGAAGTATCAATTATTACATGAATATTTAATGGAATTACGACACTCGTATATTGCGCATCGTGATGATACGGTACATGAGCAAGCTATGGTTTTCATCAAGGTATCCAAAACTGGGTATATGTTGGATGGAGATACGGAAGATATAATTATAGCAAGGAAATTAGCAAGTCCAAGAGTGAGTGATCTTAAGTCACTTATAGAGTTACTAAACTTATTAATAACAGAGGCGACAATCAAAATCCAGAAAAACGGAGATAAGGCTCATAATGCATTCTTAAAAAAGTACACCCCCGAACAAGCAAAGAGTCTTTTGGTCAATAATATGAAGTTTGAGTAGTCTTGATATTAATTTGCGATCCACTAAGGTTATAAAACGAACTTGATTTACGAATCACAAAGCAGCGCATCAATGATGGTGCTTTGTATTTCCTTTAATATTAAAGGCTAAAATACTGTATGGCCTGTCCCTAACAGCCCGAATACCAGTTTAAAAACGATGTGATAAAAATCTTTTCACCCTGTCTATCAGTGGTTTTTTAATATCACATTGATTAATAGTTGCAAATCGCTTGTGAAATGTTCCGAAATTCGTACTTTTGGGAGTACAATGAGAAACGATTATGGACTGGCGTTCTAATCGTTTTTTTTTAATCAGCGAAAGTAGCTCAGTTGGTAGAGCACGACCTTGCCAAGGTCGGGGTCGCGAGTTCGAATCTCGTCTTTCGCTCCAAAGTCCCTTCAGCAATGAAGGGACTTTTTTGTTTTGATCAATGTCAGGATGTACTGGTAATTGTAGCTTTAATATTCCGCCAACAATTTGTAATTTCTTAAACAAAGCGTCCCCTATAGCTGTCAGTAATATATCATGGCGCTAAAAAGAAAAAGCTATAAAATTACTTGCAGCCTGGAAGAAGGCTACGAATCGGACAGTAGATTGCATACGCGCTGTGAGGTTGCAAAAATCATTGGAAACTGGCTGACAGAACGCCTGCAAACCAATCAATCGATAATTACCGGTTTGCTGCAAGAGGGAACCTTGTTCTTCCCGTCTAAAGCATCAGACAACGAATTGGTCACTGTATCACCTACAATAATTTACACGGGCGAATTATCCTCAGCTGAAGACCTGAAACGCGAAGACACTGAAGTTAAGAGAAGCTTAGAAGCGCTAGCCAAGGCCCTTAAGGAAAGTTTGCGTCAAGAGTCGGTGTTTATCGTTTATCAAGATGAAAATTGGTGCGTTTGATACTTTTAATGCTTGGATAATAGCGTCACTGTGACCCGAATCGCTGTCTACTAACCCGTGTTCAAACTATTTTAACTCCCTCATTTTAAACCAATCAAAGTAGCTAACACCTATACCTTGGGCAACCAAAGCCACACGCACTCCCCTATCCCATGGTGGCAAGAAAGAACCGTCCAGCGTTGCGCCAATATTTGTCCATTTTTTACCGTCAGCGCTAAAAGCATATTGCAGGGCTTTTCCCTGATGCACAGTAACCTTAAATTGCAGCGAACTGGCGGCAGGTGCTTTGGTTTGGGCTATGACAGTGCGCGTATTACGCTGCACTTTCCACAGCATAAGGTTGCCTTTATAAACAGAAAGCCCTATGGCGTTATTAATATCACCAAACGTGCTTAAACCTGTAGCAACGCCGGCTGTAACTTTAACAGCTGCCGTAGCCTCATAGCTGTATGACAGTGTAGCTTGGGCCAACACCGCACCTGTTTTGTTATTATTGCTTACCGGCATAGCAGTTAAAGCTAATAAGCCATTCGCAGATTTATAAGCAGGCTCGTGCTCTACCGGCCAGCGCCAGCTGCTTGCTAACTTGGTAAAATCGTCGCTAAAGTTTAAAGATGTCTTGCCCTCAGTGTGCAATATATCCGCGCCTTGTTTTATAATCGGCCAGCCTTCGCTTGTCCACTCTAGTTGACTTATGAGTGTTTGGCGGACCACATAAACGCCACTTTCGGCATTATAAGCGTGGTACATAAATATATCATTGCCTTTAGTGTCACTTACAACAGTACCGTGACCGGGGCACTTCCAAACATCATTACCGGCCAGTATAGGATTCTTAGAAAACTTCTCCCATTTGCCATTGATGCTTTTTGAGCGGGCAACACCTATAGCATAATCACAACCTACGCCGCAACAACCTGCACCTGCATAAAAGCAGTAAAAATAGTCGCCTTTTTTCATAATGTAAGGGCCTTCAACCAGGTTACGTTCCCAAGGGGTGTCGTTACGAAAAAGTTCAAACTTGTCGCCTATCGGAGTAATGCCGCTTTTAGAAAGCTTTTGCCCCCATATCGGCGTCGGCTTTCCAACACTGTTGCCGTCCTCTTTCCATACCAGGTATTTTTGACCGTACGCATCCTCAACGCACGAGGCATCAATAGAGCCCGCGCTTTGACACATTACCGGGCCGTGATCTGTCCAGGGGCCCTCGGCTTTATCAGCAGTGGCAACGCTTACACACAGCGGCCCACCCTCGATACGGCCGGTATAGTAGATGAAAAACTTCTTACCGTCGTGGTAGAGCTCTGGCGCCCAGTAGTTTGAGGTTGACCATTTGGGGCGGCTAGCCATGGCGTATTTAACTATCGACCAGTTAATCAGGTTGGTTGACTTTGCGAGGGCGAATATCGGTCCCCACTCTGAGGCAGAGCAAGTAGCGTAGTAAGTATCGCCAACACGAATGATCGATGGGTCAGGGAAATCGCCGGGGATAACGAGCCGTTGCAATTCGCCCGACGATACTTTTTGTGCCCATAGCAATGACGGAATAAAAATCAATGCCGACAAAACAACGGCAATTAAGAAAGTTTTTATTTTATACACAGCCTATCAATTTGAACAGAATAAGCGATAAAATTACCGTTTTAAGTAAGAAACTGGCAAGATTTCTCCATTATTTTGCCAAATAAAAGGGGGTTTTTACATCACCGGTCCATTTGTATCTGTGGATATTGCTTTGTTGTTGTCCGTCCTTAGTTTTTGAATTATGCGAAATATAAAACCAACCATCGCCCAAAGGACATAGGCCGGTTGCTCCCCACGGAAAATGCCAGCCCTTTGTAACCAGGGATAGGGCCTTTACTTTTAATCTTTGATTGTCTGATGTAATTTCCGTATTTACAGGTGTCTTATGCCCATCGATCACGAACAGATCATAATTGGGATACTGCGATTTTGAACCATGATACACTGCCGCGAAAAGATTACCCGTAGCCGCATCATAAGCCAGGTTTTGAATCCCGTAACTGGTGTTGCCGGTTTTAACAAAGTATTTATCCATGGGCTTGTCAGGGCCAGACTGATGCAGTTTGCCTTGCGACAGGCGTCGTGCATATTTTTCCCAGTTTTGGATATCGTATTTTAGAATAACCTGGTTGTCATTGTCGGTGCGGGTGGTATCGCCATAAATTCCATAAGCCACGTAAAGATATTTTTTACTGTTTTTTGAACTGCCAATGGCCGGGGCGAATGTAAGGCCGTCTATCCCTGAGCAGGCTAAGCGGTGAAGCTCCATTTTGTTGCCTACTTTAACCTGAGCCTGGTAATCTCTTAATACTTCCGGCAGATAAACGGCACGCACCAGATCTTCCTTCTCGGCATCCATGTCAGGCCGCGTGATAAGCAAGCCGTCAAATATGGCTATATAAAAGCCATCCTGGTTAGCGCCATCAATACCTAACTGTTTTTTGATCCCTTGCCAATGGCGTCGTTTTTATACTCTAAAGAGCCATAGATCTTACCAGCGGGTGTGATATCCAAGTCGCCAAGGTGACCAACAAAACCAGTAACGCTACCAATCAATTTGCCGCCCATATCCACTTTAATAAGCTTATCTGTAAAAGAGAAATAAATGCATCGGCTCTTTTCGTCAACTGCAACGCCCTGCACGTGCATGGTGCCTTGTTTGCCGGAGTAAACAGAATCTTGCCAATTAAACTTTTGAGCCTTCGTGCCCAATGAAAGTAAAAACAGTACAGATATTAGTATTATTTTTTGCATGGTTGAAATCTGGAGTATGTACTTCAAAATAGGATATATAAGAGCTGCGATAACTGCAAAGTATCATTAAATAGCTTGGGTATGTTTAAATCTATCAACTACTTTGTCCAGCCTGGCATTTTATCAAGGTTAAGTACATTCGGCGCAGCATGTAAAGCTTTTATCTGCTCTACGCTATTATCCTGAAAGGCCAGTTCAGACCAACTCATAAAGAAGGCCCATTTAGGTTGCCTCATTAAAACTTCCTCATCCGGCAGTTTAGAACATTCGCCTATGGCCATGGGTTTACCCTTGACGGCTTTCAACATAATGTTATATTTTTCGTCGGCATAACCACTTTTATCATAAATATCCAGCGCGGCTACATCCCAGTAAGCCGCTTCCGGTTGATAGGCTGTAACATCGGTAGCCAGCGTCTTAAAATCCTGCACATCCCAAACCCATATCAGGTTGGTTAGCTTTTTTTGTTTAACCATATAATTATGCAGCATTTGGTACAGCTTAACCGTGCCTTGCGGGCCCGGCCTGCCGCCCCACCAAAAGTCGCCCTGGTTCATTTCATGCATCGGTCTCCATAACACCTCGATGTTTTTATCTTTTAGTTGCTGCAAATAAATGCATATTTCGTCTACGCGGCTCATCCATACTTTGTTTAAGGGGCTGCCATTAGTAGTAATCTCTGCCCATTGCGCATCAGTAAGTTTACTTAGTACGCCACCTTTCCAGCCGCAGGGCTCGGTTTGCGCAGGGTTGCAGGCATGCCACATAATGTTGACCACCGCCCCCTTTTGCCACTGCCTCACAGCTTCGTCAATCATCAGTTGTCGGTTATTGATATTATCCTGCTGAAACAGAAAATCCCCACTCCACAGGGCCGGGTAATGTCCGGTAGTTTCATTTACCTTATCGGTCCAACGGGCGGGCCGCGCATTAGGCTCTCGGTTGTGGGTGCCCGACAGCGTTTTTTTGCCCAATATGACATTTAAATAGTTAAGCACCTTGTAAGTGTTTCTCTTCTGTGCAGACAGCGGATAGGTAATCAACAAAAACAGAAACAAGCAAGCAGATGTTTTCATGGTTAATTTATAATATCCTAAGTTAACCAAAACCTGTTAAAAACAAAAAGCCCCGTGTAAACGGGGCTCTGTAAATTATGCTAACTGTTATTATTTAGTTTCGGCAGTTGTTTTGGTTATTGCGTCGGGATACCAGTTACGTAACCTAACATCTATTTCCTGGTTACCTTCGTTAACAAGGCGTTTAAACTCGTTAGTATCCTGTCCCTTAAAGTGGTATGGGTATACAGCTACCGGTTTAAAGGCTAATACAGCCGACGCAGCGGTTTTTACATCCATTGTATAAGGCAAATTCATGCAAACAAAAGCGATGTCGATATTTTTAAGCGCCTTCATCTCAGGGGTGTCAGCAGTATCGCCAGATATGTAGACCTTTTTACCACCGATAGTTAAGACATAACCATTGCCTCGGCCTTTTGTATGCATTGCATCAGCCGACTCAGGTAAGTTATACATTGCTATAGCATCAATCATTACGCCACCTTCGGTAGTACGTTTGCCATTAGCTAAAATAACTATATTCTTTTTATTGATAGATGCCGGCAATTTGTCGGCAACCGCTTGTGGTACCACAAACGTAGCGTTTTGTGTGTTTATAGCTTCAATAGTTTTAGTATCTAAATGATCACCATGAATGTCAGTTATTACAATCAAATCCGGCGCTAAAAGGCCTTCAAAAGCTGACGCATCACCGGCAGGATCTACATAAATATTTTTACCGGCGTAATTAAGTACTAAACTAGCGTGATTAATAGGCTGAATAGAAAGCTGACCGTTTCTGGCCATTTCAAGATCAGGCATTACGCGCTGCGCCAGTGCAGATAGCACGCCTGCAGTGGCTAAAATTGTTAAAAGTATTTTTCTCATGACAGTATGAATTAATTTAATAAACTCCTTTAGTGTATTTAATACACGAAGATAAAAATTATCATCACACATAGTGTATTAGTAACACCTTTGTTATACTGACATGACATTATTATTAAGATTTAGACAATTACAAGGATTCGTTTATTGAATATTATGTAATTGATAAAAATATCAATGTATTATTATAAGTATCATAACAAATACGACATATATAAAATGCCCCCTGCGGGGCGTTTAATAAATTTAAACATAATCGTCTGTTATCTAATCGCGAAAATGAATATTACTTAACCGGTAACTGATACCAGTTACGCAACCTAACATCAATATTTTTATCACCGGCGTTAACAAGGCGTTTAAATTCTTCTGTGTCTTGACCACGGTAATGGTAAGGATAAACTTCTTTTGGTTTAAAAGCCAATACGGCAGCTGCGGCAGTTTTAACATCCATGGTATATGGCAGGTTCATACAAATAAAGGCAAGATCAATATCCTTAAGCGCTTTCATTTCCGGGATGTCAGCAGTATCGCCAGATATATAAATCTTTTTTCCGGCCATAGTTAACACATAGCCATTACCCCTGCCCTTGGTATGCATTGCCGTTGGCGACTCGGGCAGGTTATACATTGGTATCGATTCTATCAATACGCCGCCCTCTGTGGTTCTTTTGCCATTGTTTAAAATAACAATCTTTTTTTTGTCAATAGTTGAAGGTAATTTATCTGCCACCGCTTGCGGGACAACGAAGGTTGCTTCTTTGGTGTTAATGGCTTCAATGGTTTTTGGATCCATATGATCAGGGTGGATGTCTGTGATCATGATAAGATCAGGCGGAAGCAACCCTTCATACAAAGCGGCGCCACCGGTTGGATCAATATAAATATTTTTGCCCTGATAGTTAAGCACTAATGACGCGTGCATAATGGGCTGAATGGATAACTGCCCACCCCGTAACGAATCCAGGTCGGGTGTGACACGCTGCGCGCTGGCAGACATGAGGCCTGCGGTAGCTAAAGCTGTTAAAAAAAGTCTTAATTTCATGATAGTTGTGATTTTTAATATTTTATACAACTACCATGATACAAAGCACATACCGCGTTTGTCGACTTGACTAAGAATAACACAAGTGTTACATTACAACTTCCAGACGCAACGGTAGTTAAAGCGCCTGTTAGGTGCACTGTCGCCCGCGGTAGCTAATGATATTGGGTCTGTAAGGCTCTGGGCATTGTCGTTCCAATGAAAATCAAAACTGATGGCTTTGCCCTTCAATTTTAGTAATGATTTAGGCAAAGACACTTCTACCCTATTACCTTCATAGCGGTAGCTTACCCTGGCAACTTGAACCCAATGATCGCCGGGAGCCTTGGCATCATAGTGCATTAGTGTGGTAGTCTTACTGTCGATAACCTTTTTATTGATCGTATAATCATAGCCATACCAACCTGTGTTACTGTTTTGATCGGCATCAATGAACAGCATCATCCAGTTTTTGCCGGTTGATGAGGTAAGCGCCTGATCTGTTTCGGCATAAAAATTAACGTTCAATTGATCAATAGCTACTTTACAAGTTACAATATCGTTCCGGCCGGACGTATCTTTATAATGCAAGCCGCCATAACCTGCAAAATCACGATGGGCGACATCACCCTTAGTATCGCGGTACTCAGTTTTTTGCGGGGCCCAATCGTTAAATTTTCCATCAATACTTATTTTAGCCAGGCCTTTAAGTTGCGGTATGGCACGCACACCTTTATACTTGCGAATGTTTTGTGCCATTTGCATATAGTAGTTATCGGTATAGCCGCCCTTCACTGGCTGTATGGCGCGGTTAAATTCGGCATTATACTGATCAACAAAAAAGTAAGAGTTGTTACGACGCATAAAATCTACCGTAGCAGCATTTTCAGGCGGATATTTACCGGCAGTCCACTCATTCCAATCGTTAATGTATAAAAATGAAGGATCAGTTTTAAAAGCCTCATCCCAGCGCTCCTGAAAATAGATGCCATAACCCTCTGGATTTTTAACCGTTTTTTTCAACCAGGGCACATAGGTATCCACCGGCATATCGCGGCTGTCTAGTTGCGGCTCGCCATTAGCCCGTGACCACGACTTGCCAATCAAGCTTGATGGATGCTGGCCCGGCGTAACAGCAAATTCTTCTTTAGTGCCTTTGTGGGTTGATACCAGTTTGTCAGGCGCAAGGTTAAATACATTTCTGTTACCCATATCGTACCCGAAGCTCCAGTTATCCTCGGTACCGGCAAAGCGCTGGCCGTTCCATTTGTAATAGCCCCACCACATGGTGCGCAGGGTAAAAGTATTTTTTATGTCCTGCGTGTAATCAGTATAAAGCTTGTCTGTATAATCTTTATTGCCGTAATGTGAGTTGTGGGTATTAGTCAACGCGTCGGCGTCATAATGCGGGTTGGGATTCTTTTGAATATTACCGGTAGCATCCTTTGCTTGCGGTGTACCGTTGTAGAGCAACAAAGGTTTATCATCCCAGTAATACCAAAGGTCTTTGTACTTTTCCGTTTTGTAGATTTTGTCATACAAATCCTGCACTACGGTGATTACCGGGCCGTTAAAGGCCCAAAAGCAAAATTGCGGCACTTTGTTACCTTCTGCCTTCATTTTTTGCATTACTGTAAAGGTCGTTTCCCACTCGGCCCAATATCTTCCGGCATTAGTTACGTCCATAATCAGCACATCAACACCGGCATCGGCCAGCATTGACATATCCTTGCGGATAACATATTCATCGCGGCTTAAAAAGTAGCCCATCTCTGGCTCGCCCCAATGGTATGAGCCTTCTTTCCACTCCGGATTTTTAGCATCCTTGCGAGCGTTCGAGTCGGCAGCCAAAACTTTGGTAACATCGGCAGAATAAGGGCTTTTCATTTTAGCCAGATTATCGCTGTGCCAGGTTATGTAAAATATACCCACTACCCTTTTATGATCTTTTTTAACAGGGCCGGCCAACGTGCTGTTGGGCATTGTGCGGCCAAGCGCATCCGTAGCTACCCAGGTATCTGCAAAAATATCGCGATAATCTGCTTTTTTGGGTGATTGCGCGTTTGCCATCATAGCCATCGACACAAAAAGAACAGCAATACAGGTGCAAATTTTCATGAGGAAGACGTAGATTTAGTTGTTCAACGTGTAATCCATATACGATGGCGGCGCATCCTGTGATGCAGCTCCCCAGGTTTTGTTTGGTTTTGAACCCATAACCAGGTTCAGTGTAGCACCATTTACTAAATCAGTATGGCTAAACCATGCCTTACCTAATGGCTTGCCATTTAAAGTTGCGCTTTGGATGTACTTGTTTTCTGAAGAGCTATTTTTAGCATTAATAGTAAACACCTTACCATTAGGTAAGTTAAGCGACACTTTGGTAAACACCGGACTGCCGATGTTATAGACAGGTACACCGGGCGTAACCGGGAAATAGCCCATCATGGAGAATACCACAAAAGCCGTCATCCCGCCTCCATCCTCGTCCCCAGGCAGACCGAAAAGATTATCGGTGTACCAGGTATCTAACAACATACGGATCCGCTTTTGGGTTTTCCATGGCGCACCCATATAATTATACAAGTAAGGTATATGGAACGATGGCTCATTACCCATTACAAATTGCCCAACCAAACCAGACGCATCAGGCTGTGTGGCCCAAAACTGAAATTTTGAAGTGCCCAAATCTTCGCGGAATAACGCATCCAACTTTGATTCGGCTTTTTTAACCCCGCCCATTAGCTCAAACAAACCCGTCAGATCGTGTTTCACGTCCCAGTTATAAGTATAGGCGTTGTTCTCGGTAAAATACTCACGGCCCGATGATTTTGGGTTATAGGGTTCTATCCATTCACCTTTCTCGTTCTTCGGCCACAATATTCCCCTATCTTGTCTAAAGACATTTTTGTAGTTACCGGCGCGTTTCATAAACAGGGTCTTGTCTTGCGGGTTACCGGTCATTTCGGCTAGTTGAGCAATACTCCAATCACTAAAGCTAGTGGCCAGCGTTACAGAAACGGCTTGTCGTCTCTCCCACGCAGTGTCTACTTCTTTCTCTGTCTCTTTTTCCGTCAGCGGGATAGACGGGAAATAACCATGCTCGTTATAAAACTTATCCAGCTTTGTAGCAGGGCCATTTCGCCATGGCAGCAATGTGGCTTCGAGCGAGTTCTTTTTTAATCCCTGGTAAGCTGTCCTGATATCAAAATCGCGCAGGCCTTTGTGCCAGGCATCATTCATCCAGGCCGCCGTAAAGTTACCGGTCATTGCCGGCCAGTCGCCAAAGGTCACCGCAAACGACGGCATGTTGCCACCCTGCTTATACATGTCTACATATGAGCGCAGTTTTTGCTGCTCCTGTTTTGGGTCAAGGATAGTATGCAACGGCTCGAGCGCTATATACTGATCCCACATCCAGTTATCTACGAAGAATGGCTCAGCCGACTGGTGTACTTTATGATCGAAAGCACTGTAGTACCGCCCGTATTCGTTAATATCAACCATACGCTCCAAACTACGATAAAGAGAAGTATAGAAAACCCGTTTTTGCGCCAGCGTGCCGCCTTCGACATTGATTTGTGAAAGTTTTTTATCCCAAATGGCATAAGCCGCGTTTTTAACCTTGCCAAAGTCAAAACCAGATATTTCTTTCTGCAGGTTTTGTTTAGCTTGTTCAATGCTGATGTACGATACGCCGTATTTAAAATTTACTGTTTTGGCGCTGCCAAACTCAGCTAATAATCTGTGATGCTGTGAAGCGTCTTTGTAAGTAGTATTGCTGATATCTGCATCCGTTTCAGCGTAGAAATATGCTTTCATGCCGGAGAATGATTCTTCGCCGCTGAATGACCGTTTGCCGTTAACGTCAACCTTACCTGTACCACCCCAAAGTCCTAATCTGATATAATGCCTTTGCGAGCCGCCAAACACCACCTGGAAATATCCGCACCGCGGCGTGGGCGAAAACTGAACGGTAGTACCGTCGTCCTCGTTAGTTGCCGAGTAGTTATATGGATGCAGCTGTTCATTAAGAATATTAAACTTTTTATCCCACAGCTGCTGTGTATTGTCCCCACTTACCGCTAAAAATGAAAACACCCAAGCCACACGATGCGACACAACGTTTAACGGGAAAGTGCTAATCTGATCATCCAGCTGATCTTTCTTCCAGGGATATACCCTCATCATGCTGTTAGGCAAGTGTACTACCGGGCGTGCAGGCTCCAAAATCAGGCCTACCCCACCAATTGTTGGGTCAACGTACGACAAGTTTGACGGTTTAATCTGGGCAAGCAGACTTGAGCCATTAATAATCAACAGGGCAACAGTAAGCGCTTTCAATATTCTCATATATAGTATAGTAGCATTGGCCTTGTACGGTTTAATACAGCGCCTTCGATTTATAATAACCAAACATAAAACTTAAATCTTGTATATACAAGTTAACGATGTGGGTATAGCGCAAAAAAAGCCCCCGATGTAAGCGGAGGCTATATATTTTATAATTTAACTGTCGGCGGCAAATATTTGGCTATCAAATCCTCGTAATATGGTTTTAGTTCTGCCACTACAGGCACCTTAGGGCTCTTTGAGTATAGATCATACGGGTTAAATTTATCTACCCACTCAAACATCTCACGGTCATGCGCATTAAGCAAATGATCGTAAGCATGCTCACGATGCTGTGAATAAAACGAGTGATAACGGATCATATACAAAGCCAGTTCAGGCAGATAATCTTTGGTAATTTGATATAAATACTCGTCATGGCCCCATGACATTTGTACCTTATCTAACCCGCATTTGTTCGAGTAAACGCCATATTTCGTATTAAAGCGCTCGTCATAAATATCAGGGTTGTCTTTAAAAAATTCAGGATAAACTATCTTATCAGAAAAAGCACAACCTACGGGGAAGGTATCACCAACAACGTTCCATTGCGGCTCGCCAAAAAGGCATAACACTTTACCCAAGTCATGTATAAAGCCGGTTAGCACAAACCAATCAGGATAGCCATCAGCCCTGATCGCTTCAGCAGTTTGTAATAGGTGTTGTAGTTGATCTAATGATATATCCGGGTCGGAGTCGTCTACCAGTGTATTAAGGTATTCCATGGCTTTCCACCACGGCATTTCCATTTTGTCAAATTTCAGGAAATTTTCTTTTTTAGCCAGTACGTTGTCGTAGGTCTGGTATTTATGGTTAAAGCGATAAAATTCGCGCACACCATCTATTTCAGGGGCGTCATAATTTCTAAACTCATCTTTAGCTTTGGCAGGGCCGTTATCAGGGTATCTTTTTAAAACATCATCTTCCCAAACGTCCAGGCTTGATAACGGGCTTAGCTCTTTGTCATTTAGATTTTCCATATCAGTTTTATTTAATTGGTTACCAAAATACGGTGTACAGCGCGGTAAGTATGCCCACAATAGCTACCGAAGCAATAATGAAACCCTGCGACACCTTAAACATACTGCTGTCTACCTCTAAGCCTTTCTTATTGTTTTTACTGTCACGATCAAGCAGGGTTACTACAACAGTTCCGATCATTAAAATGCCAAAAACCCATGTCATGCGGTGCAAAAACGGAATAGGCTCAATAGCTCCGTTGGTTAATTGCGGCAGAGCTTTAAATAATATAGATAAAGGTATAGTTGCAATGGCCGTAATTAGGGCCGCTTTGGATGTAGTACGTTTCCAGAACAAACCCAATAAAAATATCGTAAATATACCCGGCGATACAAAGCCCACATACTCCTGCACAAACTGATAAACCTGATCAAACGTGCGTAATGCCGGCGCAACCACCATAGCTATAACAGAGGCGACAATCACCGTGATGCGGCCAACATTTACCAGCTTCTTTTCGCTTGCGCCTTTGTTTAGATATTTTTTGTAAACATCTAACGTAAAAATAGTTGCTATACTATTGCTTTTACCTGCCAGCGATGCTACAATTGCGGCAGTCAATGCCGCAAAGGCCAGGCCTTTTAAGCCTGAAGGTAAAAGATTCATTAATATAGGGTAAGCGTGATCTGGCTTCAGGGTGTGGCCATCCATCATTTCGGTTTGGAAATAGCCATGCTGGTACAATACGTAAGCGGCAATACCCGGAATTACTACAATTAATGGTATCAGCAATTTTAAAAACGCGGCAAAGATCAAACCGGCGCGACCTGTTTTCAGATCAGCACCTAACGCGCGCTGAACAATGTATTGGTTACAGCCCCAATAGTTTAGGTTATTTATCCATAAACCGCCGGCTAACACAGCCACGCCCGGCAAATCATCCCAATATTTATCGCCCTTACTAAAAATCATATGAAAGTGATCGGGTGCCTGCTCCTTTAATGATGCTAACGCGTTTATAACGCCGTGAGTGCCTAATTTATCAGATACTAAGTCTAATGCCATGTAGCAGGTTATAAGGCCGCCCATTACCAGTACAAACACCTGTATAACATCCGTATAACCAATTACCTTCATTCCGCCCAGTGTAATAAATATCGAGAATATAGCCAACGCGATGATGCAGGCATTAAAGGAAATGCCCGTAATGGTTTGTATGGCCAATGCGCCGAGGAAAAATATCGAAGTCAGGTTTACAAAAATGTAAATGAGCAGCCAAAATATAGCCATTATCCCGCTCACGGTATCGTTATAGCGTTGGGACAAGAACTGGGGCATCGTATAAATCTTGTTCTTGATATATATCGGCAGAAAGAAAACCGCGACTATGATAAGCGTAGCCGCAGCCATCCATTCGTAACTGGCTATAGCCAAACCCATTGCGAAACCTGAGCCCGACATGGCTATGAAATGCTCTGAAGAGATGTTTGAAGCGATGATAGATGCGCCTATGGCCCACCATGTTAAAGATCCCTGCGCCAGGAAATAATCCTTGGTATCTACATCTTTACTGCGCTTACTCCGGTATACCCAGTAACCATAGCCGGATACTACAATAAAATAAATAAAGAAGACGATATAGTCACTCGGGGATAGATGATTCATGTATAAGTTTGATTTGGCTTCGAAAATTGGTGTATCGAAGTACTGCAAAATAATTGTCATAAACAAATTGCATTGTTATCAAAAACTTAACTTAAACCCTATACATTTACATAACCAATTTAACCGGCCACAACCATGAAATCAATGTTCGCTTTAAAGTCGCTATGCATTTGCGTCAATCTTAGCATAGCCTTAAATACACATGCGCAGGTTTTTACTTTGCCCATATTGCCGGACACGCAGGAGGAAACCTGCTGCAAACCCGAAATGTTTTTTAGCCAGGTTAATTGGCTGGCTGCAAAAAAAGATTCGTTAAATATCCCAATGGTGTTAAGCGTGGGCGATGTGGTAAACTATGACAACAACGCCAACTGGGAAACCGCCAGCACCGGCTACGATGTGCTGGATAGAGCAAACATACCTTACGCTATAGCTGTTGGCAACCATGATACCCGGGCTGTTGGCCTTTGGAGCGGGGGCGCCGCGCCGGGCAATGTTAACGCCAACGTTAGGTTAACTGATAAGTTTAATGCCTATTTCCCAACATCGCGGTTTAAAAATCAACGCGGCCGGTGGGAAGCCGGTAAAAGCGATAATGCTTATTACACGTTTCAGGCAGGGGGCTATAACTGGCTGGTAATTACTTTAGAATTTTGCGCACGGTCTGGCCCCGTTAATTGGGCGGCAGATGTTATACCACAATTTCCGAATCATAACGTCATTATTGTAACCCCATTATCATTTAAATGGCGACGGCAAAATCAATCAAAACAATGGTGGTTACGGCGATTTAAGCCCTCAACAAATATTTGACAGGTTAAAAAAATTCCCTAATCTGTGTATGATACTCAGTGGACACGTAGATTATTCCGCCTTAAAGGTAGATAAGGGCCCGCAGGGTAACAACATTTACCAAATACTGCAAGATTACCAGGGCAAAGATTTTAGTGGCGCCTATATCAGATTATTGAAAATCGACGTGGCTAAGGGCACGATTGAAGCTAAAATGTATTCGCCATATTACAATTTAACTAAACAAGACGATTCGAAGTTTACAATAAGGGGGATAAAACTGGTTGCGCCCAATAAAAAGATAGAGTAGCGAAAAAGTATTTATATATTTTTATTACGCTGAGGGTCTGCCACCGTGATTCTTTCGAGCACACCGTGCTTATTGACAGCTAATTGAGCATCGCTGGTGTCACGATCAATAAAGAAAATTATTTTTTTCGCTGCCCTGCGGCCCTTTAGTGGTAATAATGTGGCTGTTAGCAACAGCACTATTTGCAAAGTAACAATCAATAGAGTTATCATCATTTATATACTAAAACCGCTAAAAAAATACCGAATAATGATGGCTGACACTAATCTTATCTCTAAGATTAACAAGCTTTAGTGCGACTATCTTAATGTCTAAGATACAAACATATATTTTAAAATATACTACATATGTATTATTGCTATTAAAGAAATTTAAAATAACTAACTCATTTTTATACCAACCGATAAAATGTTAGCAGAAGCTAATCAATGCTACGATTTAAGCCAGCCGGTGATACTCATTCTGGGCTTATGAGTATATAGCACCTCGTGCTCAAGTTCACTACTTTTAAAAAACACACTTTTTCCGTCTTCGGGTGCTATGTTTTGTATTTCTGTTAAGTGATGGATACGTAGTTCTCCGCCATCGGCAATTGTCCAGTCGGCATTTAAATATATGATCATGGAGTATTTCCTGCTGTCGTTACTTTTAAACTGATCTAAGTGCCGTTTGTAAAAGCCACCTTCGGGATACAACGTGTAATGAAATTCATAACCGGTTAGGCCGGTGTAGCACGTTTCGTTTAAAAACAACACAAACTTATCCATCACATCAAAAAAATCATTCTGACAAGTGTTATTGTTCTTACGGTCAAGCCAGTATATCATATCTCCCCTCACAGCGCGGTCGTGTTTTAACCCCGCATTATTACCTGTGCCAGCGTTAGTGAACAAGTTGTTAGCATAGCAGTCTACTAAATTTTTCTTTAGTTGTAATGAAAGGGCTGCGCTGATAAAGTTTTGCGTTATACCTAATTTGCTATTAATAAAACTGTCGATGAGGGCATTAAATGCTTTTTCCAAAAAACGGGGATGAGTAACAATGAAGTTAAGCGGTCAATGTAGTCTTATTATACCGCATTAAAGTCTAAAATAATTTATAACCAAAAAAGCCACGCTTGCGGCGTGGCTTCTCTATTTGGCGTTCCTTTTAATTTTAAAACACAGCCTCAACAAAAGGATATTGATAAACATCAGCAACTGCTTTGTAAGAAACTGTACCGTTGTAAGTATTTAAACCTTTTAAAAGTGCAGGACTATCGGCAAATGCTTTTGCAAAACCTTTATTAGCTATTTGCAAAGCATAACCTAAAGTGGCATTTGTCAACGCTATAGTTGACGTGTGAGGCACAGCGCCAGGCATATTACCTACAGAATAGTGCAATACGTTATGTTTGATATAAACAGGGTTGTCATGCGTAGTGGCGTGGTCGGCAGTTTCAAACATACCACCCTGATCAATAGCGATATCAACAATTACCGATCCTGGTTCCATGGTTTTTATCATAGCCTCGGTAACCAGTTTTGGCGATTTAGCACCGGGGATCAATACTGCACCTATAACTAAATCAGACCCTTTAACAGCTTTAGCTATGTTGCTTGGGTTTGAGGCAACGGTTGAAATTTGGTAACCAAAAATATCGTCTAATTGGCGCAGCCTGTCAAGGTTGCTATCAATAATGGTAACCTCGGCACCTAAGCCTACGGCTATTTTGGCCGCGTTAGTACCGGCAACACCACCACCAATAATCGTAACCCTACCCCGACGCGTACCCGGTACACCGCTTAACAATACGCCTTTACCTCCATTCGGCTTCTCTAAATATACAGCACCAACCTGTACGGACATACGGCCTGCAACCTCGCTCATTGGGGTTAACAATGGCAACTGACCGTTAGGCAACTGAATAGTTTCGTAAGCGATGGCGGTAACTTTTTTCTCTAACAGAGCAGAGGTAAGCTTAGGCTCGGCAGCTAAGTGCAGATAAGTAAACAATACAAGATCGCTGCGGAAATATTGAAATTCGGTTTCAACTGGTTCTTTAACCTTCATTACCATTTCAAAGCTCCAGGCTTCTGCAGCGGTATCAACCAATGTAGCTCCAGCGTCCACGTAGCCCGCATCAGTAAATCCTGATCCCTCGCCCGCTGTCTTTTGCACATATACCTTGTGGCCTGCTGCAACCAGTGCTTCTGCACCTACAGGGGTAAGAGCTACCCTATTTTCGTTGTTTTTAATTTCTTTAGGAACGCCAACCGTCATTTTTATAGTTATTACTTTATGGGTTAATTTGATCATTAACTAGCCGGTAGTTAACGGCCAGCTACCTTACTTTTTCAGGCTGGCTTTTGCAGGCTATTTTATATGTCGAAATTGTCAATTTCAAATGTAAAAATAGTTAAAAAAAAGCTTCAAAAGACTGTGCGGCCTATTTACCTTCACATGTAAACGGTCGAAATTAAGAGTGGTTTTAATAAATGATGATAGTGTAAAATTTCGTTTGGTAAATAATAATTTGATGGCCTGATTTGTTTGGCAATGCAACGATTTAGGGCACTAAAATTTATTTAGGCTATTTTGTTTTTTAGCATAACAAAGGACTAAATGCGGCAATTTTACGCCATCTTCAACCTTTATTAAGCTTACCAAATGTTTAAAAAGCGCGTAAAAAAGGGAGTTAAACATATGCAATTACAATTTCCAAGCTTTCAATTAATTAACCCTTATAATATATCGTGAAACAATTTATATAGAATAAATTGTTAACATAAACATAATATTAAGTATACATTTCATTAACCTAAATTTGCAGCATATTTCAACAACGATTAATTTACCTCCTTACATAAATAAGAAATGAAAAAATCTAAAACAGATAATTTAGCTAAAAAAGCAACAAAAGCCGCTAACAAAGACCTTACTAAGAGAATTGCCGCTCAAATTAAAGCGGCCATAGCTGATTTGGTACCGGAACTTAAGAAAGCTGAAAAGTCGATTGAAAAAGCTGCTAAAACATTAGCTAAGAAATTTGCCAAATTAACAAAAAACGAACCAGCTAAAGTGGCACCTGTAAAATCTTCCGCTGCCAAAAAAGCCACCGATATAGTGGCTCAAACTACTAAGGCTATTGAAAGCAAACCTATTAAAGCTATGCCTGCCACTAAACCTACTGCGAAGCCAATAGCAAAACCTGTAACTGCAAAAGCTCCGGTTGCAAAGGTAGAGGAACCAAAAAAATAACAATGAATAAGTAATGAGCAAAATAAGGGGCGCAGATGTGCCTCTTATTTTTTTGTACCCTTAACATTGATCACTATGGCACTGGTATGTGGCATACCTAAGGTTGAACCAGGTATCACATCAAAATAGGTACTTAAATAGCCATCAACAATACCGCGAATAGTTTTATTGGTTGATTGCTCAAACTCGGGAAAAACATAAATCAACGACTTTTGATAATAGATCTTTCCATTTTGATCAACGGTGGCCCAAAATGAATACGAAAAATCGTCGTAGGCCTTTTTAATCCTGATATTATATTCGGGAAACATGTACTCTTCTGACTTGTCCCATTTATTCATGATATCAGCTTCTATTTCCTTTTTGTCAATGGTTGCTTGTTTGTTTTTGCTGATGAATTGAACCGGTTTGCGCGCTGCGAAGAAACTGTCGGGTTTAGCCTCTATCTTGGACATACGATTAAGGATGTAGGCGGTATCTTTTTTCTGCGGCCGGCGGGCTTCCTCAACCGTTTTATGGAGTGCTTTCTTAATATAATCGTTAGCATACAAAGTCATAAAGACGTTTGACTTTACGTAGTAAACCGTTTTGTTCTCTACTTTCAACACCTGAAATATCAAGCTGTCTTTACTTACATGCGTTGCCTTAAGCCAAGTACCTGATATGTTAAAGATAGAATCGTGATCTAATGTCACCGGGAAATCCAGAAAAATATTTTTGTCGGGATTTAGAACCTTAGCTACTGTATCAGACAGAAATTTTACTTGCCATATAGGTTCTAACTGATACCCGTCTTTGTTAAATATCAATCCGGTTTCAAAGCTCCGCCTTACCTCGGTAAAACCAATGCCCTTAACAGGCTCAAAGAAAACTTTATTTTTTATTGGATCCTCGAATTTACAGGAAAACCCAAGAACAGTTATTAACAAAAAAGACAACAATAGACGGATAGACGACATGCAGTAAAAATGCGTATTTATTTGTTATTTCGGAATTTGAAATGAATAAGATACTAAGCTGCCATGATGGGCAAAAGAGAGCGGAATATCAACCGGGTGTTGGCCATGCATCACTATAGGGTATCCGGCATCAGCGTGTTTGTCAATCCATAAATCGTCAGAGGTGACGATTTCTCCTAAAGCATCCAAAGCAAACAACCTCACAGCGTCCGACTGCGTTTTATAATTGGCATCAACAATATTTTGTATTCCCCAGTAAACTTTATCGCCACCTATTGTGGTGGCTATGAAATCTTTATTAATAAGTGTTCTGAAATATACGGAGGTTTGATTATGCACTACAACGCCTATAAATTGAGTATCAATAAGTAAATCGCAGCGCAAATTATCATCCAGGGTTTGATCAGAGAGCGTTAGTTGCTCAACTATGATATTTATTGGAGGAAATACAAGACTATTATTTAATCGTTTCAAATACTTATAAGCCGATTCTTTAACCGACCATAACAACCACACAAACGTAGTAAACGGCAAAGCCGAGTGCTCATGTAAAGCAAACTCGGCTTTGGTAATAAATTTTGAATAAAATGCGGGTAATTCAGTTCGCTGCAGGTCTACAGCACTTAACGCGACAATATCATTGCCGGCGCTGATCACGCAGGTTTATTTATTTTATCAGCTATAACGTCAATGCAGTTTCCTACGTTATACATTTTTTCGGCAGCGTCAAAGTCAATTTCAATATTGTATTGCGATTCGGCATCAATAATAATGTCAACTAAATTAGCCGAATTGATCTTTAAATCTTTTATCAAATCTGTTTGCTCATTTATCCCTTCCAGTATTTCCTTGTTTTCGGTATAAGGAATCAATACCTTTTTTAACTCACTTAAAATCTCTTGTCTGTTCATTAGTTGTCATTGTATTTTGAGATAATTAAACAGCTATTTACGTCGCCAAAGCCAAAATTAGCTTTCGCGACAGCGTTAATCTCTCTGTCTACCTTAGTTACAGGTAAATTGTTTGCCCCAATTATATCTAAAATTTCTGGAATTGGGTCTTCTAAATTTAAATTAGGGTGTACAAAGTTATGCTTAAGCTGCAAAACGGCCGCTACAGTTTCGATAGAACCAGCGGCGCTCAACGAATGTCCCACCATAGATTTTAGCGAATTTACCATCGGAAAATCATCACCACTCCGGCCTAAAGCTTTAACCCAATTTTGTATTTCCAGCTTATCCGCCATAGTTGCGGTTAAATGCCCACTTACTAAATCAATTTCGCAGGCATCAACTCCGGAGTTTTTTAAAGCATCCTGTACGCACCGTATCACACCTTCGGGCCCTGGTGCAGTCATGCTGCCTCCATTACGTTGTCCGCCCGAGTTAGTTGAGCCGCCACGCAGTTCGCCATATATTTTTGCTCCGCGGGCAAGGGCGTAATCCAAATCTTCTAACACTAGTGCTCCTGCGCCCGACCCGGGCACAAAACCACCTGCCGATTGACTCATAGGTCTAGAAGCCTTCTCCGGCGCATCATTAAACTTGCGCGATAGTACCCGCATAGAGTCAAATCCGCCAAAAACATAACGGTCTACATACTCGCAGCTACCTACCAGCATACGTTTAGCCATCCCGAACTTAATGTACTCATAACCCATTAATATAGACTGCGTACCGGTTGCGCACGCTGCTGAGTTATTGATAATCTTGTTGCCCAGTCCAAGCCTCCCTGAGACATAGGCCGTAATGCCGCTGTTCATGATCTGCTCCACAACCCGCGACCCCAGTTTCTTCGACTCACGTGCGTCTACCCTGTTTATGGCGTTTTTAATAACGTCCGTATCGGCAACGCTGCTGCCTATTACACATCCTGTATCCCAAAGCGTATCCTCAGCAACAATATCGTTTCCGGCATCTGTCCAGGCATCGAGTCCGGCTTTTATACCGTAGGCTATACCTTTACCTTTTAAACCGTAAAGGCTGGTTTCGGTAATATAATTACGCAGGTTATCCCATTCAAAATCGGGCGTGCCGCTTACCTGGCAATTAAATTTCAGGTCTTCATATTCGGGCACAAATTTAATACCCGACACGCCGTTTTGTATGGCATGCAAAAAATCAGGAATATTTAATCCGTTTGGCGATACAACGCCCAAGCCTGTAATTACTACGCGGTTACCCATATATCAATTGTTTACTTAACGGCATTTTTTATGATGCCCGAAAATATGCCACGTGCAACTAGCTCGCCAGCCTCATTGTGCATTTCGACCGCACACTTTAACTTACCAAACCGGAAGAATTGTTTTTTTGACGATACTATCACTTTCTCCTCCGGCAGCACCATTTTAAAAAACTCAACATTAGTTGATGTTAATAACGGGAATGAACCTTCGTCCATCACCGCACCTTCATGTTGGGTACCGGTTACCATAAGGTGTATACCCAATACTACTAAACCAATTTGCGCCATTATTTCTGTAATGATAACTCCCGGTGTCACTGGGTTACCAGGGAAATGATCTTCATAAAAAAATGCTTCGCTTTTTAAACGATAGTCACCGGTAACACCATCATTGTCTAATGATGTAATGTTGTCGACGAATAGGAAAGACGATTTATAAGGTAGATAGTTTAATATGTCGTTCATTTAAAGTCATTGAAGTCATTTCGAACGGAGTTAAAAATCTATTGTTTGACGAGTGCGTAACCGGCATATGTATAGATTCTCCTATTGTCTAAATGACAAATTTGAGTTAATGTGCAATCTACCTGCAATGCTCCCCCCCGTCTACACGGATCACTGTACCGTTTATCCATGCGGCTTCGTCGGTGCAAAGCAGGTATATAACGTTTGCAACGTCTTCTGGTTTTGTAATTCTTCCGGATGGATTACGGGCGGTGGCGTGCGCTATTAAACGATCGCTATCAGGGATGCGTTTTAGCGATGGCGTGGCGGTGATGCCTGCTAATATCAGGTTGGTTTTTATACCATATTTTACCAGCTCGACAGCCATGTAAGTACATAAACTTTCCAAGGACGCTTTGGCAATACCTACCGCAGCATAACCTTCCCAATATTTGTCAGAACCTTCGCTTGTTAAACCAATAATACGGGCATCAGTATCAAACAACTCTGCGGCCAGCAAGTCTTTCGCCCAGTCCAACAAACTTGTAGCCATGGCATAGATAGTTAGCTGGATATCATCCTGAGTTAACGGCTCAACATCACCGGTTTTTATCAAGGGTTTTAAATTCCCGCGGGCTATAGAATGCAATAACAATTTAACTTGTCCCTGCTTGCCATCTGCAAATTGCTCAATAAAAGTTGTACGGGTAGTATTGTCAAGCGCATTAATGTTGTGCAGGGTAATGGTTACCGCATACTCTTTTGCTACTTGTGATAGCTTTTCTTTTAAGGAACGTTCTGTAGCTGCAATTTCCCTATACAGTACGGCAACGTTCATCCCGTGCCGGGCAAGCTTTTGGACAGCGGCCAAACCAAACCCGCTTGAGCCGCCTAAAATCACCGCCCATTTCCCGGCAAATTGTTTATTGTTATTATACACTTAACCTTTGTAAATTATTAAAGTCTAAAAGTAAGGCAATTCCTGATATTTTAAGGCTTGTATATACTACTAATTGGGCAAAACGTTAATATTAGCTATATTTGCCTTTACTGACACCTACCAAACATCTATGAAAATAAGACTGATTTTAGCCTTGCTCCTGTTGCTGCCCGGCTTTATTGTTCAGGCCCAAAGTAGTCAGCAAAAGATTGATAAAGCTGCTTTTTACACCGTGATGAACAGCGGCGACTTAGAGGCTGTTGACAATGAGATAGCGGTTGTTATCGCTTCCATATCCGCAGAAAAAGATGGCTATCTGGGCGCATTACTAATGCGTAAAGCCGGTTTAGTAAAACGCCCTGCCGACAAGTTAAGATTCTTTAAAGCCGGACGTTTAAAATTTGACCCGGCTATTGCTGCAGATAAGGATAATTTAGAATTTCATTTCTTGCGATTTGCGATACAGGAACATGCTCCAAAAATCGTAAAATATAAAGCCGATTTGCAAAACGATAAATCAGCTATTATTAATGGGTATAAAAACGCCCCTATCGCTGTTAAAAGCGCAATAGCAGACTACGCCAAAAAATCGAAGCTGCTAAAACCCAGTGACCTTAACTAACGACATGAGTAAGAAAGTATTAGCTATTTATTATTCGCAGTCGGGCCAGTTAGGCGAGATTATTGACAATTTTACACAGCCATTAATTGATGCCGGTCATTCGGTTGAGAAAGTGCGGATTGGTTTAATCACTGAACCCAATTTCCCTTGGACGGCCGACACTTTTTTCAGTGTAATGCCCGATTGCCAGCTGGATGTTCCTGCCTCACTGCTTCCCTTTGAACTCAGGGAGGACAAATACGACTTAATAGTTTTAGGATACCAGGCTTGGTTTCTATCTCCAAGTATTCCGTTTAACTCGCTGATGCAAGACGAGAAGTTGAAAGTGGTTTTAAAAGACACACCCGTAATCACAGCAACCGGTGCACGTAACATGTGGCTTAGCGCTTTTGTGCGGGTGAAAAAATTAATCAACGCCGCCGGTGGTAAGCTGGTGGGTAACATCGCTTTAGTTGATACGCACCCAAACCCTGTAAGTTTTGTCACCATTTTTCATTGGATGCTGCATGGAAAAAAAGACAGGTATCTAAACATTTTCCCGCCTCCGGGTGTTTCTGATGCGGATATAAAGCGCACCAGTGTTTTTGGCAATAACGTAATATCACATTTAGAAAGCAATAACTGGGGAGACCTGCAAACCGAATTGGACGCAAACAAAGCAGTTGTGCTAAACTATAACCTAATGGTTATTGAAAGCACGGCCAGCAAAATATTTAAGGTTTGGGCAAATTTCATTTCGAAACGAAATAACAAACTGCCGTGGATAAGGGCTTATAAATATTACCTGTTGATTGCTTTTTTTGTTGGCGCGCCTATATTGATTACACTGGATGGCATTTTATTCAGATTTACTTCGCCAAAGCGCATCAAGGCGAAGAAACAATATTATTTAAATTTAAATTAGCCGAATAGTATGCCTGTTTATATAACTAATACTTCTAAATTTCTACCTAATGAGCCGGTTGCCAACGACGACATGGAACAGTACCTTGGTTACATTAACAATAAACCGTCTAAATCAAAAAGTATAGTGTTGCGTAATAACGGTATCAAAAACCGCTATTACGCCCTCGAAAAAGGTGGCAAACCTACGCATACAAACGCCGAAATGACCGCTTTGGCCATTAAGGATATGTATAAAAACAATCTTGAACAACTTAATGAAGTGGAGCTGCTATCGTGCGGCACTTCATCGCCAGATCAAATGATGCCCTCGCACGGAGTAATGACCCATGGTTGGTTGCCGGAAATGGGCCCTACCGAAGTAGTATCACCGTCTGGAGTTTGTTGCGCGGGTATGCACTCTTTAAAATACGCATACCTGGCTATAAAAGCTGGAGAAATTAAAAACGCTATCGCCACCGGCTCTGAGCGTTTTTCGGGCTTGTTAGTATCTGAAGTATTTGAAGAAGAAGCGCAGAAATTAAAAGAGCTCACTGATAATCCCTTCATCGCTTTTCAAAAAGATTTTTTACGCTGGATGTTATCTGATGGCGCATCGGCTTTCCAACTAAGCGATGAGCCAAATAAAGAAGGTTTAAGTCTCAGCATCGACTGGATAGAGGGTGTATCATACGCAAACGAGATGGAAACCTGCATGTACATGGGCTGCGACAAACAGCCAGACGGTACTATCAAAGGTTTTATGGATTACACGCCTGAGGAGATCAAAAACAAGTCGATTTTTAGTGTAAAACAAGATATCAACTTATTAAGTGATAATATCGTTGCCCTTGGCGGCAAAAAGATCAAAGAGATATTTGATAAAAAAGGGATTTTCGCTACCGAGATCGACCATTTTTTACCGCACATATCCAGCAATTTCTTCCGTAGTAAAATTTATGATCTTGTTGAGATCTATGGCGGCGGGATACCTTACGAGAAATGGTTTATAAACCTGTACACCGTAGGTAACGTTGGTGCTGCATCAGTTTATCTAATGATAGATGAGCTTTTCCACAGCGGCCGCTTGAAAAAAGGCGAAAAGATATTGCTGCTTGTCCCTGAAAGCTCACGTTTTTCTTACATGTATGCTATGCTGACTGTTTGCTAAACTCACAAAGCGCGTTTTCGTCCTGAGCTTGTTGATGAATATATGCGAGGGTCGTACCCGTGATGCTTAGATGGGTTAAGTATGACAACGCTTTAAAAATGATAAATGAAAAAAGAAGACGTTCCGCAGGATTTGGGTGCTCTGGGTAAAATAACCAAAGAGATCTGCTACGCTACGGACGAAGCCGGCAAGTATACAGCACAATCGAGCAACGGTTGGGATGTGAAGTCTACCGCTCTTGATACGGCATGGAATGATGTTGAAGAACGTATCGCGACGGCAAAGCAAAAAGTACTTAATAACCAGGCTAGCCCTATCCTATTCTTTATGGAAAAGACTTTAATGGATCTGGAGATTCTGGCTGGCTACACCGGCTTTTGGCAGTGGCAGATAAAACGGCATTTAAAGCCAGAAGTTTTTACCGGCCTATCTGAAAAAAAGCTACAAAAATATGCCGACGTTTTTAACGTCAGTATAGTTGATTTAAAAACAATGACCGTTAATGACGCTCGATTTTAACCACATACAGGCCGCCCACTGCGAAAACGGTGTAACTGTAGGTTTGTTAAAAAATGCCGGCGTCGAACAACTCACCGAGCCGCTGGCTTTTGGCATTGGCGCGGGTCTGTTTTTTGTATATATCCCGATACTCAAGATCAACAACGGGCCGGTGATTGCTTTTCGCACTATGCCAGGCTTAATATTTAAAAGAACCTGTAAGGCCTTAAATATCCCGGTTGAACGTAAAAAGTTCAGCTCTAAAAAAGCTGCAGAAACCTTTTTAAATGAGCGATTAGCCGAAGGCCATCCGGTTGGTTGTCAGGTAGGAGTTTATTATCTGCCCTATTTTCCTAAAGAATACCGCTTTCATTTCAATGCCCATAACCTTATAGTTTATGGCGCCGAAGATGGCAACTACCTGGTGAGCGACCCCGTAATGGACACCACAAACGTAATCACCGCTTATGAGCTAGAACGTGTGCGTTTTGCCAAGGGGGTATTGGCTCCTAAAGGGCAATTGTATTATCCCAGGGAAAATGTAGTGGTCACTGACGAGCAAATAAAAAAAGGAATTATCAGCGGTATCAAAAATAACGTTTTCAGTATGATAACGCCTTGGACGGGGCCTATTGCAGGCGTAAATGGCATAAGTTTTACCGGCAAAAAGATAAAAGGCTGGCGCGATAAATTAGGGGTTAAAGAAGCCGGCTCATACTTAGCACAACTGGTGCGCATGCAGGAGGAAATAGGCACGGGCGGCGGCGGTTTCAGGTATATTTACGGTGCATTCCTACAGGAAGCACATGCTTATATACCCAAAGATGAGTTCTTGAAGATATCAGAACAATTTACAGCTTCGGGCGATTTATGGCGCACTGCTGCCGTCCATGCAGCAGGCATTTACAAGGGCCGAATCGGATCGCAGGAAGATTTTAATACAATGGGCGATTACCTGCTTGAAATTGCCGAAATTGAACGCCGTGCTTTTACCCAACTTAAAAACATTAAATGGTAGCAGAGCAGGCGTTGGCCATACATGTTGAGCGCATGGGGTTCAGATATCCCGGTAATCCAGATGCATCTTTTATTGATTTGGATTTACAGGTACCAAAAGGGACACGCTTCGGCTTGTTTGGGCCTAATGGCGCCGGTAAAACTACGTTGATGAATTTGATGACCGGTGTTTTGGCGCCTGATAAAGGAAGTATCAAAATATTAGGACTGGATACTCACAATAAAGAGGTTAACAAGTTATTTGGCTTTGTGCCCCAGGATTTCTCCTTCTATCAAGAGCTCTCCCCTGTCGAGAACCTGGAGTTCTTTGGTGCCTGGGCAGGGCTAAACGCATCGGAAATAGCCAGCCGTACAGATGAATTATTAACCATATTAGGTTTAAACGATGTACGCAATAAACCGGTAGAAAAATTCTCGGGCGGGATGAAACGACGGGTCAATTTAGCAATTGGGGTTATTCATAACCCGCGGATGTTGTTTTTAGACGAGCCGACCGTGGGGGTTGATGTACAAACCCGTCACGCTATAATCAGCTATTTGCATACATTAAACCAAAACGGAACTACCCTTATCTATACCTCGCACCACTTAAGCGAGGCTGAAGACCTTTGTAACCAGATAGCATTGGTTGACGAGGGCCGGATAATTGCCGGTGGCCGTATTGATGACGTTTTGAAAGCGCACAATCATCAAAGCCTTGAAGATCTATTTATAAACCTAACAGGCAAAGCCTACCGCGATTAATGTTTAAACTCTGGCTATCCGTAAAGAAAGACATCAGGATATTGCTTCGCGATAAAGTGGGAATATCGCTTATGTTTGTGATGCCTATTGTATTGGTAGTGGTAGTTACCAGCATACAGAACAGCACCTTTCAGCTAGTAGCCAAAAACAAGCTGCCGATAGTTATTTGTAATACTGATACCGGTAAAGCCAGCGCTCAGTTTATTGAGTCAGTTAATAACATTGGGATGTTCGAGGTGGTACAAATCGCGAGCACCAAATCGGCATTTATAACGGCAGATATGGACGATAAGGATGCCATGCTCGGTGTGGTTATTCCTTCAAATTTCTCTGCGGAGATTGGCAAAAAAGCACAGGCAGCTTCTGATAAAGCGATGGAAGCTTTCAGTGGGCAAACTGATTCACCTGCTGTATCTGGTGCTAAGCCTAATAACGATCTTACGTCGTTAACCTTATATTACAACCCCAGTTTGCAGGAGTCTATGCGTTTCTCCATCCAAGGTGCCGTTCAAAGCGCTTTGCAGATTGTACAAACCCGCCAAACTTTGCGGACGCTTTACTACGACTCTAACGATAAAGAGTTACCCAAAAGCCTGGAGAACGAAATGCTGAACAGCAGCGCCAAGATCACTATGCTGCCGGCATCCAAAGATGGTACCCGCACCGCGCCTAATGCCTCGCAACACAATGTACCTGCCTGGACCATATTTGCCATGTTCTTTGTCATCATGTCGCTTGGCGGCAGTGTGGTGCGCGAGAAAGTGAGTGGGAGCTTTATCCGCCTAAAAACCTTGCCTACTAATTTTTTGGTGGGGTTGTTATCCAAGCAGATTACCTATTTGATTGTAACACTTTTACAAGCATTGGTGATCTTTTCTATGGGAATATTGCTATTTCCGCTGATAGGTTTGCCACCTCTTAATTTACCGTCGGACCTGTTTGCTTTATTTTTGGTGACTTTAGTTTGCGGTTGGTGTGCAGTAAGCTATGCTATTTGTGTAGGTGTGTTTGCCAACACGCAAGAGCAATCTAACGGCTTCGGCGCAATATCTATTGTGATATTGGCCTGCATAGGCGGCTTAATGGTGCCCAGCTTTGCAATGCAGGGGTTGGCTAAAACACTGACCAATATATCGCCGATGCATTGGTGTTTAGAGGCTTATTATAGTTTGTTTTTAGAGAATGTTAAACTGCAACACGTGCTAAACAATATCGGCTTATTATTTATTATAACCATAGTGATCCAAATCGTAACTTATTTGGGCCTGAAAAGAAAAAATTTGATATAATTACCCCATGGAAAAAGAAGCGCTGAAAGAGCAGTTAAAAGTACAAATCATACAATTTTTAAACCTGACAGACCTTACCCCTGCCGACATCAAAGACGATGATCAACTATTTGGCGATGGACTGGGTCTGGATTCTATCGACTCGCTGGAGTTGATCGTGCTATTAAAAAAAGAATATGGCATTGACATACGCGACCCAAAAGAAGGCCGCAAAGCTTTGGTAGATATTAATACTATGGCCGATTATATTGAGGAGCATAGGACGAAGTAGATTTGCTCCTATTTTAGCTTACGAAGTACTGAAACTTCGTAAGGCTAAAATAAACTACTACCGGTTCCTCTGACTTTGGTACTGAAAGCAGAATGCCCGATAAGAAATTATCGGGCGTTCTTGTTTAAGTAAAGCGCGTTTCCCGCCGTCTTTGATCCACCACGCAAACGTTGTACTTGAAGATTTCATTAAAAATATTATCTTGCATGAGAGAAATTATGCCTATAGGCATAGACGAGACCTAAGCCATCAACAAATTGAGGACCATCGCCTTTATTGACACCGAAATTGCACCTAAAACCAAACGAGTTGAGGATATTGGAGCAATAAGATGTGATGGAGCAAAATTCCATAGAAATTCAGGCGTCGAATTGACGGAATTCCTAAAAGATGTACAATATGTTTGCGGACATTTCATTATCCAACATGATCTAATGTACATTGGCAATTGGATCGAAAAGGCAGGTATCAGCACCGACAACATCATTGATACGCTGTATTGGTCGCCATTGTTATTTCCGTCCAAACCTTATCATGCACTGCTTAAAGACGATAAGCTGCAAACAGAAGAACTAAACAATCCATTGAATGATGCCATAAAGGCGCAGGATCTTTTTTACGACGAGGTAGCTACCTTTAACGCTTTAAATAAAGATATAAAACGGTTACTGTATCTTCTTTTGAATCACGACCATCATTTCAGTGGTTTTTTCAAATATCTCAACTATCGGGCAGAAGGTGATCCGGCAACACTCATTCTGCAATTGTTTAGTAAACAGATCTGCCAAAATGCCGACATTGAACAATTCATACAACAAACGCCTACAGAGCTGGCGTATTGCTTGTCATTGATCAGTGCAACCGAACAAGCTTCTATCACCCCGGGTTGGGTATTAGCGCACTTCAGGGAGGTTGAGCGTTTGATGTTCTTACTGCGGCAAAAACCCTGCATTAAAGGTTGCAACTACTGCCGTCAGGCTTTGGATGCCCACCAGGCCCTCAACCGCTATTTTGGTTATAGTTCCTTTCGTGAGTATGGCGGTCAGCCTTTACAATTGAATGCTGTTAATGCCGCTATCAATTCCAGATCATTTATCGTTGTGTTCCCTACCGGTGGGGGTAAGTCTATCACCTTTCAAGTACCGGCCTTACTAGCCGGCGAAAATGCACGTGCGCTTACTGTAGTGATATCGCCACTGCAATCGTTGATGAAAGATCAGGTAGATAATCTAGAAAAGAACGGCGTGACTAAAGCGGTGACCATCAACGGCCTGCTCGACCCGATCGCGCGCAGCAAAGCTATCCAACGCGTGGCAGACGGGTCGGCCAGTATGCTTTACATCTCTCCGGAGTTATTAAGATCGCCTATTATATACCGTTTGCTACTAAGTCGTAAAATAGCGCGGTTCGTGATAGACGAAGCGCACTGTTTTTCATCATGGGGGCAAGATTTCAGGGTAGATTTTCTCTATATAGGAGAGATGATCAAACTCATTCGCGAGTACAAACAGCTTCCTTATCCTATCCCAGTATCCTGCTTTACAGCTACGGCTAAACCGCAGGTTATTGACGACATTTGTAAATACTTTGAAGATAAACTGGGGCTTACATTAGATAGATTCACGTCCTCGGCAGCACGCACTAATTTGCACTACAAAGTGTTAGCAAAGGGTAGCGACGAAGAAAAATACCAGGCTACGCGCGAATTGATAGAAGAACAGGATAGGCCCGCTATCGTTTACGTTTCGCGCACAAGACGCGCCGAAAAATTGGCAGAACGGCTTATAGCTGATGGTCTGAATGCCAGGGCGTTCCACGGTAAATTGGATGCCGCCGAAAAAGTGGTCAATCAGGACGCATTTCTTTCGGGGCGGGTAGGGATTATGGTAGCTACATCGGCTTTCGGGATGGGTGTAGATAAAAAAGATGTTGGCATTGTGATCCATCATGACATTTCGGACTCGCTAGAAAACTATGTGCAAGAGGCAGGACGCGCCGGTCGTGACGAAAATATCGAGGCTGATTGCTATGTGCTTTTTAACGAGGAGGATCTGAACAAGCATTTTATCATGCTTAATCAAACCAAAATCTCCATCAAAGAGATAAAACAGATCTGGGCAACTATCAAATACCTCACCAATTTTCGGGACAAAATATCCTATTCGGCTTTAGAAATAGCGAGAAAGGCCGGTTGGGATGATAGTGTGGACAATATTGAAACAAGGGTTACAACGGCAATTGCTGCTCTTGAAGATGCAGGCTATCTTAAACGCGGACAGAACCAACCACGTGTTTTTGCGAATAGTATCCAGTCTAAAAATGCCCAAGAAGCTATCGAGAAGATTATGCGGTCTGAACTATTTTCAGAAAAACAAAAGGAAATGGCAGTCAGGATCATTAAAAAACTTTTCTCAAGCAAGAGCAAACGGCTATCAAGCGATGAGACTGCCGAATCGAGAGTGGACCATATCAGCGATCATTTGGGCATTGTACGGGATGATGTGATCAGAATAGTTAATCTGCTGCGTGAGGAACATATATTGGCTGATGAGTTTGACCTGACAGCATTTATAAAACGTAGCGAAGCCAAAACCAGTTCATTAAATTTGGTCAACTCGTTTGGTGCAATAGAGCGTTGCTTATTGAAGTTTATTGATGAACACGACAGAGTGTTTAATCTGAAAGAATTGAACCAAAGTTTAGAAGCCGCTGGTTGTAGCGATGTATCGCCAAATAAGATCAAAACCATCGTTAACTTTTGGGCCATCAAAAACTGGATAGACCGCACCAATTCTAATCGCTCTAAAGATCATTTTAAAGCTAAGACAAAACAAGCTGCCGACCTTACAAAAGAAAGATCTGAGAACCGGCATATGCTATCAGTTTTTATAGTTGAGTATTTGTACAAAAAGGGAAACACTATCAAGACCAACGGAGAGGAAAAAGACGAAATACTAATCGAGTTCTCCATTCAGGAATTACAAAAAGAATATCAAAAAGAATTACAACTCTTTAGCAAGACAGTTACTATTGATGATATAGAAGACGCCCTCTTCTAACTGTCCAGGATAGAAGCCGTGAAGATAGAAGGGGGATTTTTGGTGGTTTATAACAGGCTTACGGTAAAACGTTTGGAACAGAATAACAAAATAGGGTATAAAGCAGATGACTATCAGAAGCTTGAGCAATATTACCAGAACCGCACCCAGCAGATCCACATTGTAGGCGAGTACGCGCAAAAGATGATAGACGACTACGTGGGCGCGCTGCAATTTGTTGATGACTATTTCCGGCTAAACTACCCATCGTTCTTGAACAAGTATTTTAAAGGCAGTAGGCAACAAGAAATAAGCATGAACCTTACGCCTGCCAAATACAGGGAACTAATAGGCGAACTTTCGCCAACGCAAATGACTATCATTAGCGATAAGACATCAAAATACATTGTAGTAGCGGCCGGCCCAGGTAGCGGTAAAACAAAAGTATTGGTTCACAAGCTGGCATCGCTAATGATGTTGGAAGATATTAAACACGAGCAATTGCTGATGCTAACCTTCTCACGAGCCGCTGCTACCGAATTCAAAAAACGTTTATTGAAATTAGTGGGCAATGCCGCCAACTTTATCGAGATCAAAACCTTTCATTCGTATTGCTTTGATCTGTTGGGAAAAGTAGGAAGTATTAACGGAGCGGATACCATTATTAAGCGAGCCATTGAAAGGATAAAAAGCAGGGAGGTTGAACAGAATCGGATAACTAAGACAGTATTGGTGATAGATGAGGCACAGGATATGGACCAAGACAATTTCGATTTGGTTAACGCTCTGATGGCCGAAAATGAAGAGATGCGGGTGATAGCCGTTGGGGATGATGACCAAAACATCTACCAATTTCGTGGATCAGACTCTGAACATCTTAAAACACTGGCAGCGTTGGATAGAGGTAAACTTTATGAACTGACAGAAAATTACCGAAGCAAGAACAACATTGTGAAGTTTGCTAACCAATTTGTATGCTGCTTACAAGGCCGTTTAAAAGACACCCCGATAACAGCAGATCAGAAGGACGATGGTGTTTTAAAGATAAACAGGTACACACACGGTGGTCTAATCGTACCCACGGTAACCGAGATCATCACTACGCCCTTAGTGGGCAGCACGTGCGTACTAACACACACTAATAACGAAGCTGAAGAAATAGCGGGGTTGCTTTTAAAACATGGTTTAAAGGTGAAGCTTATCCGATCTAACGACGGGTTCGCACTTTACAATTTGGCCGAAATAAAATACTTTTTTGATCAGGTTAATAGCCAGGAAGTTATCCATGTAATTACGGACAAAGCTTGGGATACGGCAAAAAAATCGGCAAAAACAAAGTTTGCTAAGAGTGAAAATTGGCAGATATTGGAACAATTAAATGCAGACTTTGAGGCCGTGAATCCAAAAAAGAAATATCGATCAGACCTTGATGTTTTCATCCGCGAGTCGAGCCTGGAAGACTTCTACAAACGCGATACCGAAACCATTTTTGTGTCAACCATCCATAAATCAAAAGGGCGCGAATTTGACAATTTATACTTGATGCTAGATGGATTACAAGACACCCTCACTGAACAGCAAAAACGAGAACTTTATGTAGCAATAACGCGCGCTAAAAATAACCTTACCGTCCATTTGACTAGTAGACATTTCGATCATATCCACACTACAAATATGCATCTGACGAATATAACAGGACAAAACCCAGCGGCTAACCAATTATCAATGCACTTAACACATAAAGATGTTCAGCTAAACCACTTTTATAATGTGCAATCTGCCGTCGACAAGTTATTGGCAGGTGATAACTTGCAATATCTCGGTGAGGAATATTTAGAAAGCAGTGGTTACCCGGTGATCAAATTCTCCAAGCAGTTCATGGAAAAGATAGTGTCGCTAAAAGCCAAAAACTTCAAGTTAAAAGAAGCCGTTGTTAATTATGTTGTTTGGTGGCAAAAAGAAGGCACTCAACAACAGGTCATGATCGTGTTACCTAAGCTCACATTCGAAAAAGAAAGCTAACCAACAATTCCCATTAACAAAAAAGCTACCCCTTATTCCTACCCCAACTTCTCCCTTAACCACTTCCTCAAAGGTTCATCATACCGTTTCAAAGCAGCGTAGGCCAAAACAGTAGCCCCAACTAATATAGCTGCCGCATAAGGCAGGGCCTGCCCAATAGTCATACCTTTGTTATTGCTTACCCAGGCTACATAGAAATACACTATGGGGTAATGTACCATGTAAAGCGGATAGGATATATCGCCTAAAAACTTGCATACCTTTTTCCCTGGCTGACTTTCTATTAAACCACTCGCACCCAGGTATACTATCAAAGGGAAAACAAAAACAATACACACCGCGTCGTAGATTCCGTTTAACCAAAGCTGCTCAGCGCCGCCAATCCGTGGCATGTAAAGAACCGCCGCTACCAAAAGGCTGCACCATAAAAAGGCATTTTTAATTTGAGATGGTTTAGCTATACGTGACAGTAACAAGCCGGCAAAGAACGGGTACATAACACGGGTAAAGCCTATTCGTACCTGCGTTACATTCAGCGTCCAGCCGCCACTTACGTCGCCGTTTGCTATAGACAGTTGCGCAATAGCTATTGCAGAGATTACTACCAGGATAGTTAATGCTGTTTTTGAGAACTTCCTGATCCAAACAGCGTACAGGATATTGGCAATGTATTCAAAAAACAATGACCATCCTACACTATTCAACGGATGCATCTCTTCCCAGCCTCGAATATCAAGCGATAATGGTACAGGCAGGATAGTAAAGCCAACCAGCATCACCAAAAGCATCTTCCAAAGCGGAACGGTATGAATAAGCGGCCATAGCGTCGAATCTGTATAATAAAATCCTATAGCGCCCATGGTCATTCCCAAAACCACCATTGGTTGCAAACGTATGATACGGCGCTTAAAAAAACCACCAATGGTCATTTTATTCCAACGATCATCGTAGGCGTAGCCCATTACGAAACCTGATAACAGAAAGAAAAAGTCGACCGCGAGGTAACCGTGATTAACGAACTTATCTAAATTGCTGGTCGAGAACGGTTCAGCAAGGTGAAACGTTACTACAATTATAGCAGCAACACCACGAAGACCGTCTAATATAGGATAGTGTGGCTTGGTAGCCAGATCGTTATTGTTCATTAAAAATTCGATATGTTAATTATAAGTCTGTTTCTACTTGGTATTACCGATTACTCCCAAATCGATTTAACTTTATAAATCTCCAGGTTCTTAACCTCAATGTTATTTCCCCAAAACTTATAGCCTTCATTATTGCGACCGCCATTTTTTCGTTGTAAAGAATAGGAATAAGCGCCATTGTCAATAAACATTTCTGCAGAGGTGCGGTCAATGTAGCAATCAACAGTGATTTCCATGCTGGTCATTTCTTCCGGCGAATAAAACCTGCCGTTAACCAGGTTGGCACTCATGTCGTAGTCCAATAAATTCTGGCCATTAAACCCAAGCCCGGCGCTGGTTGCGTGCGATAGCTTAATGGTGGCTTTTACCCGGAGACGATCGGTAATGTTAAACTCTTTCAGTTTCTCGTTGGCTTCAACCTCTTTTAAATTACTCCACTGCCCTACTTTTTCAAAGAGTTGCTCCGTTTCTTTTATTGGGCTGCTAAACAAACGGACGCCATCTTTAGTGGTTTTCAGCGTAAGCTGAGTTGGCAACAGCATCATACCATTAAAAGGCATACCCGAATGCGAAAGGCGTGCCCAACCAATTTGGATACGACGACCGTCACTTTCTGGTATATTGGTAAAGGTTTGAGCAGCGTAAATAGTACCACTGCTAAAAAAATGTTTACCGCTCTCCGGCGTAAACTTTTTACCGTCAAAACTACCGATCATGTACGTATTCGATGCACCGTACATTACCCATTTGGTTTTGGTTTTGTCGCCGTCAATTGGTAGCTCAAACAGGTCGGGGCACTCCCAAAAACCAGTGGTGTGGCTTTGATACTTCCAGTCTTTAAGGTTGCTTGAATTGTAGATAGAGTGGCCGTCGCGCTCGTTTAACACCAATACCCAGTGTTTACCCGGGGCATACCAAAACACACGTGGGTCTCGGGTATCCTGGCTGTTCCATTTTTCTTTAGAGTCTATTAGTGGGTTGCCACTATACTTGGTGAAAGTGCGCCCTTTATCAACGCTGTAAGCCATACTTTGCACTTGTTTACCATGGCCATCTACCGTATAAGTTACAACCATTGCAGGTGTTTTGCCTTTGTTAAAACCTGCGGTGTTATCGTAATCAATTACTGCTGATCCTGAAAACATAGTGCCTGAATCGTCGGGATCCAATGCTACGGCAAGTTCCTGCCAATGGATCATGTCTTTGCTCGCTGCATGTCCCCAAGACATATTTTCCCACTCTTTTTCAAACGGATTATGCTGATAAAACATGTGATACTCGCCTTCGAAAAATATTAAACCGTTAGGGTCATTTATCCAACCACGGCGAGTGGTAAAATGATACTGGGGTCGATTCTTTTCGTTGTACATAGAATCCTGCCCAGCTATTTTATCGTCCTGGTATATCTTTAATAAGCCGGCATTATCGCCTTGGTAGCTAATAGTAACAGTTTTGCCTTTAAAGCTGCTTACATCATAAAATACCCAATATTCGGGTTCGCCATTTGCCAGTCGTATATTAAATGTCCTTTCCTTTTTACCTCCGACAGTAAACTGCATCACCGCTCTTTTTTGAGACTGTGATATCGGAAAGTTGAGATATTTCTTGGTGATCTTTATAGGTAAGTCGGCCGCCTGAATATTTACCGCGCTAAAGGTAAGTAAGCAAGCGGCAAGCGTTGCTTTAAATAAATTATTCATAATAAACTGGGAATTTTTAATTGATTGCCCTAAGTTATATATTTTGCTTTATTAAGCTATCCTGCGGTCGCGAAATTTCACCTTGTAGATATCCTTGCCGCAACATGCCCTTTACAATAACACATGCTGAAACCATAAACATTTATTTAATCCGCTTAATCACTGCGGATTTTGTCCCTTGCGAAAAATTTCACAGTCTCGGGTCTTATTTTGAATTAGTCTAAATAATGCTTTAATTTGCGACTTTAAAACGATGAGCGAATTAACAAGTATCAAAAAATGGTTTTGGTGGCACAGGTGGTCCAGCCTTATCTGCACACTTTTTTTATTGATGCTTTGCCTAACTGGCCTGCCGCTCATTTTTACAGAAGAGCTAACCCACGCTTTAAGCAACGACCCGCCATATACTGTAGTACCTAAGAATACCCCGCTCAGGAGCTTTAACGAACTTTCTAATGCTGCTCGCCAGCTTTATCCGGGGCATGCGATAAGCTCAATTTATTTAGATGAACATGAGCCACAGGTTTGGCTAAGTATGATCCCTGGCATTAAAGACGATCCCAAATTTACCCATACCATACAATTCGACGCCCGTACAGGAGCGGTACGCAAAGATAACCTAGCGGAAAATGTGGCTCCAAAAACCTTTATGGACATGATGTTTAATCTGCATGTCGATATGTTTATGGGGCTACCCGGCGAACTTTTCCTGGGCGTTATGGGCCTGTTGTTCGTAATATCAATTATTTCGGGCGTAGTTTTATACGGCCCTTTTATGAAGAAGTTAGACTTCGGCGAGATCAGAAAACACAGGTCAAGCCGCTTAAAATGGCTTGATTTGCATAACCTGTTAGGTATAGCTACTGCCGTTTGGCTATTGGTTGTCGGTGCAACGGGAGTGTTCAATGACCTGTCTACCCCATTATTTGGTCTATGGCAAATGACAGACGTTAAAACCATGCTGGACAGCTACAAAGGCAAAACCACACCAAACGCTGCAGAATTAGCACCGGTACAGGAAGCATTTGAAGTTGCCCAAAAAACTTTACCTACCATGAAAGTGGTTAGTATTGTTTACCCGGGCAATATTTACGGCAGCCCTTATCACTACCTTTTTTGGGCTCAGGGTAATACTCCTTTAACATCCCGGTTATACAGCCCCATACTTGTCGATGCCCGCAGCGGCAAACTGGATAAAGTTTTAGAAATGCCGTTTTACCTGCGCGCGCTCGAAGTATCGCGCCCGCTGCATTTTGGCGATTACGGCGGCATGCCATTAAAAGTGCTTTGGGCTTTGTTTGATGTTATGGCTATTATGGTACTCATCGGCGGAGTGTACTTATGGATGGTTCGCCGTAAGTTTTATAAAAATTATTTTGAAAGACTGTCTAACGAAGAGACCGCCTAATGACTACACAATTTAAAAAAATCTGGACACAACCTATTTGGTTAGGGGCAATTTCGATATTTGGGCTGTTATCTGCCCTTTTAGGAACCGGTGTATGGTATTTATTATCTTGGATAACTTTAGCCCTCCCAATCTTCATTATTGTTTGGAAAGTAAGCCTGCCTAAGCCTGCTGCTAAAAGCGTTAAGGCTTTTGCACCAAGACCACGTTAGCCACTTTACGCGCGCCTTCGTGATCCCATTTTTTGTTATCAGTTGGATAATTGACAACGTTATTGTCTGTATGGCCTTTTACCCACATGGTGGTTGAACCGCCCCCATCAAGGTTTATTCCATCTTTGGCCTTTAACCATTTAATAAGTTTCGTCATTTCAACCAATCCCATTCCGGCTGCTTTATCATTACGGCCATCAATAGTAATCAGTAAAATACGATTCTTCGTAACTGCAACTCCCGTACGCGGATGCCTTGTTTTAACGAACGACGAGTTAGTATCTACCAGATTATAGTTACTGTTAAAGGCAAGCACCGGGCCGGCTACCATAACATCTCCATTTAGTTTATTTTCCCAATCCTTAGCGCCATCCCATTTAGCAATTGACAATTTACCGTCATTAAATACCAAAGCACCTTGTTGATGTTCAACCCTGCCACCCTTACCCAAGTTTGGTGCAATGCCTATACCATCAACCCTGATCAGATCAACCGAACCACCGTTTTTTACATCGAAGAACCCACCATTGATAGCAGCAACGGCATTGTACTCCTTGGCAAATTCACTAACGGTCTTTAATGTCTTGGCAGAGTAGCCAAGAGCCAATTTTATTTTACGGTTAGGCTTTATCTCTATGACGTTTATATTTTGGTTTGATTTAAACAGATCACCCTTAAACTCATAGTGTTTTAAAATAATCCTGCGGCTTATCCTCTTGCTTTCCCATTTTGCATTCACAATGTAGCCGAATCAGTTTGGGCAACGGCGTTAATAGCTGTTAGTAAGGCGGCAACAGTAAAAAGTTATATTTCTTCATGGCGATAATGGAACGCGGCGTTATAAAACTTCGGCAAAGGTCGCTTGCAGTTTCATACAAACCAAGTCGCCAAAAGATATGCTTGCATTAACTTTAATGCCGCTTTCTGCTGATTGATAATTTATTTGAAGCTGTAAGCGCTTAGCACTTGGCGTAACCAGCGATAGAAATTTAATGTTGTCCGCTTTTGCCAAACGCAATGTCACTTTCAAAGTATTGGCTAAAACGTCCTTTATAATTTGCAGCATGCAAGCCCCGGGCACTACCGGCTGATCTGGAAAATGACCATCGAATATCTCATTTAACTGATCTATCTCTAACCCCGCATCGATTGAATTCGGGTGATGATTGAGTGAAGTGATATTAAATATTGGTATTGTCTGCATAGAAATTAACAGGCCGAAAGGAGCGTGATGGAATGGTAAGTGTTTTGGTAGTGATTATAGATCAGGATCTTTCTCGGTGCGTCATTGTTGATTTTTCCATTGGTAACCACCGCAGGGACAGTTTGCTGTTTGATTATATTTGACGCCAGCCATAAACCAAATGAAATTGAGGTAGCATATTCGCCGCTTAAATGTTTGAAGTAAGCTTTTGATGTATTAGCAAACAGCGATTGATCCAGAGCTTCGTAAACCGAATCATTTTTGGTATCGCCGTTTTTACCGGTTATCACCAAGTCAATGTTGTCTATCGTTGACGAATGCTCCGCCAAAAATGCTTTGATCTTAGCGTCGACGTCAAAATTACCGGAAGCATCAAAAAATGTACGATTTGCCACTAACTCGGCAAGGTTATCTTCCGATGGCTTATCTGTCAGCGTAAAAAACACTGCGCCCTCCCCACTTACAGTACCGTTTGATTTTACATTCAACAGGTCAAGGTTTGAAATCGGCCAGCGCTTATATAAGCCTAAACGGGTCAGTATTTTAAACGCAGTGTCGGTCATTTCCTCCGTACCCCCAACCAATATATCATTGGCATCGCCTTCTTTCAAAAGCATAGTAGCGTCAAGCAAAGCGCTTTCAAAAGATATGCCTTTGTGCACAAAAGTATTATTATAGCCATGGCACTTAAGCACCAGGGCTATCTGCGCCGCAACCGTATTATGGGTTGACTGTATAAATGCCGTTGGTGGCAGCATTTGCTCCTCCATCTCAATAATGCGTTGTAAAAACGTGATAGTATCTTCCTGGCATCCTAAAGCAGTGCCGGTTATGATAGCACCAGGCATAGACACATCAGCATCGCGTAAGCATTGCATAGCTGCGGCTACCCCCATTTTAATAATGCGGCTCATGCGCCGGGCAAGTTTGGGGTCTAAAAATTCTTTATAATCCGGTTCAATGGCGCTTAACCGCGTGCCGGTAACGGCTACAGGTTCTGTTAAAAAAGGAGCATTGCCAAAAGTATTTTGAGCAGAGACAGCGGACGCAGATCTGATGTAAACTTTCATAGCTAAACCGCCGAAAATATTAGTGATGTACAATTGCCGCCAAAACCAAACGAGTTTGACATTACGTTTTTTATAGGCTGGCCTTTTAAAAATTTTGTTTCGGGGGCAAAAGGTAACTCTTGCATCTGTGTTTCAAAACGAAGGTTAGGATAAATCAAGCCATGCTTGATAGCTAAGACAGAAAACACAGCTTCGACCCCACCACTTGCACCTAAGGTGTGCCCGGTAAATGATTTGGTCGAACTTAAGGGTGGGTAGTCAGGTTCAAATAGTCGTTTTATGGCAGTTCCTTCTGCACTATCGTTATTTGGCGTGCCGGTGCCATGCAAATTAATGTAGTCAATGTCGCAAGGTTTTAAGCCTGCTTTATTAAGTGCGCCTTGCATAGCCATATAAGACCCAGTACCATCCGGCGACGAGGCTGTTTGATGATAAGCGTCATTACTGTTGTTATAACCGCTTAAAGCGCAGTAAACAGGCTTATTTAAGGTTTTTGAAACCTTGTCTGATACTAACACGACATATCCAGCACCTTCACCAAGGTTTAAGCCCTCGCGATTAGCGTCAAAAGGCTTACAAAACTGTTTGTCTAATATCATTAGGGTATTAAACCCGTTAAGGGTAAACTTGACTAGTGCATCCACTCCTCCGGCAATAACTACGTCCAAAATATCATTCTTGATCAATCTCGCCCCGTAAAATATCGCATTAGCTGACGACGAGCAGGCCGTACTTATGGTAGTAAGGTAATCAGATATACCCAATTCATTCGCCACCACTTCGGTCATGCTGCCGCATTCATGGTCAAATACGTTTCTCAGTTTACCTTTATCATTGTCATTCAAAAAGTCAATGAAGAAATCCTCGCTCTTATCCATTCCGCCTACGGTGTTGGCAGAAACAAAGCCAGTGCGCAAGTCAGAAAAATTTGGAATAGCGGCATCATTTAAGGCTTCACGTGCGGCCACCAAACTCAATGTCTTTGTGCGACTTAAATGGGCTGGCAAACCAGCCAATGCGGCTAGTGAACTGTTGTCTAACTTCACCTCAGCCACGGGCAGTTCCCCAACATGTAAGGTATTCAGCATGGTAATATCACCCATACCGGCTTCGCCCCGCTCAAGCGCAGCCAGGTTTTCGGCAACATTGTTACCAATAGCTGTAATAACTCCCACACCCGCAATGTAAACTGGCACGCTCATTTATAGTTTATCAATTACTAAATTATCGAATATATTATCCAAATTGGTTTCGGTAAGCGGGATAGCGTTGTTACGCTTTTCCTTTTCTACTAAAAACAACACAGCTTTGTAGTCATCACCTAAAACATCTACCCAACCGCAAATGCAGGCTTTTAAAACACCGTTAGCTAACAAACCATTAACATAATTTGCTATAAAGGCCGCATCAAATTGTTCAAATATAAAAAACGCATCCTCGCCTTTAAAATTATTGCGGATACAAATTTCGCCTATCATGATGTTTGGCAGTGTGTACACAAACAACGCCGGACTAGGTACATCAGCAATACTGTTATTATACCGCTTGTCGCTATCTAAACTTGCATTGGCGTTCGAGAAGATCAACCCCACTTCTTCGGGCTGATATCTTTTTACATCGGCCCCGCCCAGCAACACCTCTGCAGCCAACCACCCAAGTTTGCTTAGGTTATCCATTTTGTAAAACTTGGGATATGTAACACCCAAATGCAGGTACACCGATAGCAAAAAAGCAGGCAGATCGGCATCACGATTCTCAAAAATCGGCCGTTCGCTTTTGTAAACGACATTTTTGACGATGGTGCAATTCGATGTGATGTAACTATTTAACTGCAAGTGAGTATTTGTTTGATTATAAATATATTACAATTTTATAGGTGCCACTTTGACAGAGAGAATTCACTCCCAATTTATCATTAAATTCACGTTGCCCCATGCAGATATACTCTGACATTTTAAGCCATCCGGCCCTGCATCGGCGAGGTTACTTTACTATTTACTAAACACCACCGCTGCGTTACACCCGCCAAAACCTGATGCCGTTTTTAAACAAGTGGTTAGCCGCTTTGGTGTTAGGGTCGTGCAAATATTTATTGTATCGGGTACGCCTATGGTTTCGAAACCTAAGGTCGGTACAATGATGCTTTCTTTTAACGATTGCAGTGAAATTATGGATTCAATTAACCCCGCAGCTCCGAGAGTATGCCCGTAATACCCTTTTAAGCTATTTGCCGGCACAGCAGCTAAACCAGCCAGGGAAATCGCTTTAGCTTCCATTTCATCATTATAGCTTGTTGCTGTACCGTGTGCTGAAATCAGGTCAATATCGTCAGCCGATAAACCAGCCATGCTTAAAGAGCGCTTAATTGCCCCGGCTAGCTCTTCTCCTGTCCGTGAGGGAGCAGAAATATGGTTGGCATCGTTTGACACGGCCCCACCCAAAACTTTAATCCTATCGGCGTATTTGGCCTTTGTAGATAATATCATTGTCGCCGCACCTTCGCCAAGTGTAATGCCTGTTCGATTTTTATCAAAAGGTTTACAGGGCTCGCGGCTAATTGCCTGAAACGATTGAAAACCTGATAACACAAACTTACTGATCTCGTCGGCACCAACTACAACGGCGTTTTCATATTGGCCGGACTGCAATAACCGCATCCCGGTTAGGATGGCCATAATGCCAGATATACAGGCGTTAGAGACAATCAATGGTTTATTTACGAAGCCAAAATAATCAGCAACAACTTTGGCTGACGAATGTAAGGCAATGCGCTCATTCAAATCTGGTGCATTAGGCTCAGTCTCTAAAAGGCTAATGTTTCCTTTAGTGGTTGATACAATAAGGATCGTCTTTTTGTCAGTTGCTGGTGTGTCACAATTTCGAAGCGCATCTTCAATTGATACTATCAATAAACGCTCAAAACGACTCGTAATCAATTTATTGTCAAAATGTATTTCGTTTGAGCTAAAAAGCGACGCATACACCGAATCTGCAGAAAGTGCAGCATTTTGATGCTGTTTAATACCTGACACACCTTGGGTTATCCGTTCAAAGTTTTGGACGGTTGTAGTACCTATAGGCGAGTAAATATTGTCGGCTACTACGTAAACTGCTGACATTATTGATTGATAAATATTTTCATTTCGCAGGTCGCAACTACCGCGTCATTGCACCAAATAGTGCCCGACACTATGCCGGCATCGAATACCTGCACTTCTATTTTCACTTCGGTGGTCAGGCTGTCTCCTACTTTCGGCAGGCTGTGAACCTCAAAATTTTTAACCTGCCCAATATAACCGTTAGCTACCGGGCGGTTTTCTATCCGCGCCATATTGCCAGATCCCGCTGCGGCGGTTTGCGCGATATTCTCCATCAGGCCCGCCTCGCTAAAGTATCCGTTTATTGAAAACACATTGTCGCCGGGGATAGTAAAACCCGTACGGGTTGTATTATCGTCAGAAAAAAGCAACCTGTCCACCATAACAAATGGCGGCTGCTGGGGTATAAGCGACAATATGTCGATATGCTTCGTCATGAATACAATCCGCCATTGATAGACAATACCTCACCGGTAATGTATGATGCACCTTTGGATGCCAGGAAACCAACCGCACTGGCAACCTCTTCAGGCGTGCCAAATCGGTTAACCGGAATACTCCTTTTTAGTTCCTTTTCATCCAGGCCTTCGGTCATATCGGTTTTGATAAACCCTGGTGCTACAGCATTTACTGTAATGCCACTGCGGCCTACCTCTTGCGCTAGCGCTTTGGTAGCGCCTATAACGCCAGCCTTAGCAGCCGAATAGTTGGTCTGGCCCGGCAGGCCTTTCAACCCAGACAGGGAAACAACATTAACAATGCGGCCATAACGGTTCATCATCATGCCCTCTAAAACAAGGCGGGTGATGTAAAAGAAACTATTAAGACTGGTGTTAATTACCTTATCCCATTGCTCGTCTTTCAGCCAAACCATGAGGCTGTCGTCGCGGACGCCTGCGTTATTAACCAACACTTCAATTACCTTGTCTTCATTAGCTTTTAGCCAAGCACTTAGCACGTCGTTTACCTGCTGTTTATCGGCAACGTCAAACTGCATTGTCTCGCCGTTGGCTCCAGCTTGCTTTACCAACTCCAGCGTATTATTTGCCTCATCGGTATTGCTTTTATAGTTAATTAAGACGTAGTAACCCATAGCGGCCAACTTAATACAAATTGCCCGGCCGATGCCTCGTGATCCGCCTGTAACTAATGCGCAGTTCATGCTTTAATCAATATTAGGGTCATTGGTCTCTAAGAACTGTTTTACCCTTTCAACATCTTTATATTTCGGTGTATCCTCAACAAATACAGGGAAAAATGCCCTAATTGCGTTATATACCGATAAGGTATGCGGTGCAAGCCTGTCCTGGCATTTCAGGTAATCAATAGCCTGCAATACGGTCATCATTTGAATGGCCAGTACTGCAAAAGTATTATCAATTACCTTGCTGGTCATAATCGCGGCGTTGCAGCCCATGCTTACAATATCCTGGTTATCATTATTATTGGGTATGCTGTGTACATACATAGGGAATGACAGTGTCTGGTTTTCTGCGACGGTGGATGTAGCCGTAAATTGAACACCCTGCATACCAAAATTGAAGCCCAAAACACCTAGGTTTACAAATGGCGGAAATTTTTGATTCAGTTTATCATTAACGAGGTAGTTTAGCTGTCGCTCTGATAGCATAGATAGCTTAGTAATAGCTATCTTAAGCTTGTCCATCTCAAGTGATACATAATCACCGTGGAAGTTACCACCGTGAAAAACGTTTTGGTTCACGTGGTCTATCACGGGGTTATCATTCACAGAATTTAGCTCATTTGTTAAAACCTCTTCGGCATTAACAATGGTATCATGTATGGGGCCCAACACCTGCGTCACGCAGCGTAAAGAATAGTATTCCTGTACCTTATCTTCAAATATTTCCTGGTCTATATTATCCGGGCGGTACAGGTGTTCGCTACGGTTACGGATCATTTTACTGCCTTTCAAAATGTCACGCAGCATAAGGGCTATTCTGTTTTGCCCCTTATGATGTTTTACAATATTCAACTCATGCGAAAAGTGGTCATCATACGCTTCTACAACTTCATTGGTCATGGCTGATAATATAGCGGACCATCCCAGTAATTTATGCCCCTGAACAATATTGATCATGCCAATACCAGTCATGGCAGATGTACCGTTTATGGTAGCCAACCCTTCACGAACATGAATGGATAGCGGTTTTATACCAAGGCTTTCATAAACCTCACTTGTAGGCTGAATTGATCCTTTGTAAATCACTTCACCCTCTCCTATCAGCACTAAACCTAAATGGGCCAATTGCACCAAATCGCCGCTGGCGCCAACGCCACCGTGCTCGAAAATACATGGGGTAACGTCCTTATTAATTAACGTCACCAGCAATTCCACGATATCTGTATGGATACCAGAAAAACCCTGTATCAGGCTATTTAAACGGGCCACCATAACGGCACGAGTTTGCCTTACGGTAAGCAAGTTGCCACTACCCGAGCTATGGCTGCGGATTAAGTTATACTGCAGTGCCAGCAAATTCTCCTCGCTCACCTTGTATTGCGCCATAGGGCCAAAGCCGGTGTTTATGCCGTATATCAGTTTATTTGAAGAAAAGCTTTGCAGGAACTTAAAATTGGTCTCAATTTTGGTTAAAGCTGAGGGAGACAATGTAACCGGCTTTTGTTTAAATACGATATCGTTAAAGTCGGCTAAAGAAAGGACATGCTGTCCAACAGTTATCATAAGCAATTATTAGTGATCAAAATCAATAAACCCAAACACGACCTAATAGTTTGCTGTGCAGGATGACAAATATAATTGATTTTAGTGATTACTGACCACAGAAAGGCGATTAGTTAGCTAGATTGAGCTACCCGCTTGTCAATAAACTTAACCGCTTTGCGCACTGCTTCCGGAAACTGCATTTTCTGCATTTGCTCGGCATTAATATATGCAACATGCGGGCTAACCCTTAGTCGTGCCTGTAAGTAAGCGCGGATACGGTTGTCGCAGGCTTTACTCTCATCTTGTGGTAATAGATGCAGCAGTACCTCATCCATCCCAATTTCATTAGAGTATACTTCTACTACGTAATCCAACACTTCCTCCATCTCGTTCAACAGGTCGAACATAGCTGGTGGATATAGCGTTGTGCCCTTAAATTTAATCATTTGCTTTTTGCGGCCTATAATAGGCGACAGACGCATGGTTGGTCTGCCGCAAGCGCAGGGCTCATCAAAATACATACAAATGTCGCCCGTCTTGTAACGCAGTAGCGGCATGCCTTCAACCCCCAATGTAGTGATAGTTAGCTCACCCGGAGTATTTGCCGGTACCGGGTTATTATCGTCATCTAGTAGCTCTGCAATTACCAGATCAGGCTGCAGGTGGCCGCCGCGACCCTCGCTGCATTCGGTAAAAGCGGTCTGCATCTCCGTGGAGGCGTAAGTTGAATACAGCTCAACACCCCAGGCTTCCGTTATTTTCTTACCAAGGATATTAAGCGAAAAATCGGAATTACGAATATTCTCGCCAATGCAGATGGCCTTTTTAACCGATGTTTTATTAAGATCGATGTTATGATCCTTTGCCGTTTGTATCAGCTTTAAAATAAATGATGGCACGGCAACTATAGCAGTGGAGTTTAAACGCTGAATAGTTTCTATCTGTAACAATGGCACCCCGGGGCCTAAACGAACAATCCCCGCCCCCATTTTACGCAAACCGGAGTAATAAGCAATGCCCGCCATAAATTGACGGTCAAGGGTGAGCATCAACTGATATATATCATCCTGACTGCCGCCTGCACAAACAAAAGAGTTATACTCATTCAGCGTCAAACGGGCAAGATCGCTGTCTGTGAGCGCTATGGTGACCGGGCTACCCAAAGTACCCGATGTCGACGCATACTCTATTACCTGCTGCTTTGGTACACATAAAAAATCATTATTGCGTTGCTGCAGGTCCTCTTTGCTTGTAGTGGGTATGCATTGAAGGTCTTCCAGCGTTTTTATCCTTGCGATATCAATCTGGTGCTCGGCAAAAAGCGCTTTATAAAAAGGCGAGTTTGTACTTATATGAGCCAGTAATTGTTGTAGCTTTTCTTCCTGTGATATTTTGATGCTTTGGGCGGATATGCTCATATAAAGCAAAGAAACAAAATTTTGTGATACTTAATGACCCAGCTTGTATTGTTTAAAAAAGTTCCAGATCTCCTGGCAGGCATCAAGGTTCCGCGATGTTTTGCCAATAATAAATGTCGGTAGGTATTGCTTGCCGTTAGGCCAGGTATGCCCGCCATTAAAAACAGTATAGCTCAGCACTTTCATACCATTTTTGGGATTTTGATATTCAGCCTTTAAAATACTGGTGCCATCGTCGGCCACATCTGGTAACTCGGTGAGTACAGGGTCAGGTAAACATCCGTCAAGCGTAACCCATTTTTGTACAATAGCATCGTGCGAATAAATTTTGCGCCCAAACAGTTTGCCACCGTCATAAGAAACTATTGGATCTTTAGTTCCATGAATGTATAATGCAGGCATTGGCCGCTTTAAATCATATCCCTCGCCTATATCCAATGTTGCCGCTACTATGGCTATGCCTGCTATGCGCTCGTTTAACTGGCAAGCTAAACGTGCCGTCATAAAACCACCGTTAGAAATACCGGTAACATACACTCGTTTCGGATCTATGTTATAGTTGTCAATAGCATAGTCTATCAGCTTACCGATAAACTTAACATCGTCTATACCACTATCGTCATTACCATCGTGCCATATACGTTTTGAAGCCGGGCAAATCACTATAAATTGTCCTTTATCTGCAACAGGTTTAAAATTTGCAAGCTTAAACATTCCTTTGGGGCTCGCGAAGCCGCCATGCAGAGATAATACCAAAGGCACCTTACCCGGTTTTGTGGTGTTTGGAATATAAGTCAGGAAAGAGCGCTTGTTGCCGTCAATAGTCAATTGACCTTTAACTTCCCGGCCTTTGTCTTGAGGAAATGATTGTAACGAAGTAATTATAAAAAGCAAAGTAAAAAGATAGCGCATAAACAAGTTTTATTGTATAATAACAACCAACTTAAAAACGTTTATTAGCCAGTTACGGTTTTATTTAAAACCCTTTTACATATTTATAGTTATACCATTAACTGTTTTATCAGCTACTCAAATTTTGTAAACATGAAGATCATCCAAACATTATCACTAGCAGTAGTTTTGGCCTGCGGGGTAAGCTTTGCCAGTGCGCAATTGCCACCACCGCCACCGCGCCCCTCATTGCCTAAAATAAATTTAAGATTGCCACCACGACCGCCTGCGCCTCCGGGTGCGCCGCCCGCGCCATCGTTTAAACGCAGTTCAACTACATCAACAAAAAAAGTGGTTAAGCGCCACTACTATTATAAAAACGGTAAACGTTACTACCGCACTTACTAAAACGAAAAGAGCCGCTCATCTGTTAGATGAAGCGGCTTCTTTTCTACTTGTAAACCAAACCAAATAATTTTTCCTTTACGCTGATCTTTTATGAATAGTAACCAGCGCTGCACCGTATACCGCGTTTATCAAGTCATCGGCAATAAATTTCTTTTCCAATGTGGTGTCAATATGGTGGTAAACGATGTGCCTGTCTGTATCTATTACGTAAATAGCTAATCGAGCCACATTTACATCTATGCCCGAAAACGTGTTCCAGGTCGGATCTTCGTCAGCATAGACCCTAAACTTTTTAGCTATCTCATTATTGGTATCATAATAAAAATTTAGCGACAGGCTGTGCTCCCAGGTTATTCTTGCCAGTTCTTTGTCATTGATCTCGTCTGTTAAGATCAATAGATTACCGCCATTTGCTTTTATTTCATTTTGTAAGCCATTTAGTTGGATTAATTGGTTTATCCCATGCTCGCCCCAATGTTTTGAGTAAAAAGCAATGGTTAAAGGCTTACCAAATAAATGTTTTAATGATATGGGGCCTCCTATCGGTGCACCATTATAAAAGTTTTTCCAACGTTTGTAGTCTGTAACCAGGTTAATGTCTGGTATAAGGTTACCGGTTTTAACCGGGTTTAATTTTTTATATACTTTATAAGTAAGGTCATTATCATCAATGATTTCAGACAAATCAAAAAAGGGATATTTGCTTATAGTAGTTAACATGTGTAGTAGTTTGAAGGTTATTTATTTATTGAAAGATTCCATTATATTAAACCGGCGCCACACATTCGGAAGCCTTTTGTTTGCCTGCCTGAGAGGATACGGAGTACATATATTTGTTTGCGTTTCACTACTTGTATTTCAATTACAATTCAAATATACTACTAAACACATAGACTTTATAGTATATTATAAGAAATAATACTATATAGTTGTAAATCAATGATATAATTTTAAATAATCCATAAAATATCTGGTGCAATATATGTTAAAGTACAAGTGAGCTGGCATTTGCAACAGCTTAGTGATCGGCCAATCTCCTCTAATCTCAAGTTGGATCATCAAATTTTTGGAAAACTATATGTTGACATAGGGGATAATTTTAATGTAACTTTAAAAACAAAGTAGCGGCCCCTTTTTAATTTAAACGCTGCCAGGTTATATCAAAGAATAAGGCAAATGAGAATCAACATATTAGCTTTTGGTATTGCGAAGGAAATTTTCGAAGCCCCGGAAATTGAGCTTGTTATGAATAATGATGCTACAGTATCGAACTTAAAATATCTATTAGAAACTCAATACCCGCGGCTAAAACATCTGGCTGCATACATGGTGGCGATTAATAACGAATATGCGTTAGATGGCGATACGGTACATGAACGTGATGAAATTGCTATAATACCCCCTGTTAGCGGAGGATAGATGATATGAGTATTGAAATTAAACTTTCCATGTCTACTTTAAACGTGCAACAGTGTGTTGATTGGGTGACGTCGCCTGATTGTGGCGGGATTGACGTATTTATTGGCACGGTGCGAAACGCTACTAAGGGCAAAGCAGTAATGCGCCTGGAGTTTGAGGCCTACGACAAAATGGCTATAGCCGAAATGGAAAAGCTAGCTAAGCAAGCCCTGGATAAATGGCCGGTACACAAAATATTGATCCATCACCGCACAGGTGTATTACAGGTGGGCGAGATACCGGTAATTATAGCTGTGGCTGCCGCACACCGGGATGCTGCGTTTGACGCTTGCCGGTATATTATTGACAGCCTTAAAAAAACCGTGCCTATCTGGAAAAAGGAAATATTTGAGGATGGCGAAGTATGGGTGGCTGCACATCCCTGATTATTATTGAATGGGTGATTAAGTGTGTAGCGCATTAGATCAACTAATCTGTATCCTCAAACCAGGCTTTTAATCCACCGGCTAAAGAGTATACTTTTGCCTGCGGATGCTTTTCGCGGATGATCTTTACAGCTTCTCCGCTCCTTTTGCCTGATGAGCAATATAAAACTTTCACCTTTTGATTGATAAGATAATCTGTATTATCGTCGATCTCGTCTGCTTCGAAGTGTATACCACCGATATCAACCTCATCACGCTCCTGATCCGTACGGATATCGATCAGATCTAAAGTGTTGTTAGTCAAACCCTGCTTAACCTGGCTTACCGACATGGTTGGCGTATCTGTTGTTTGCATTAAGGTTGTTATTTGCGTTCGGCTTACCTTACCTATTTTAACTACCCGGCTTTGCATGTTCAGCGCATCAAATAGCATCATTTTACCTGCCAGCAGTTCCCCGGCTTTGGTAATATACTTAATAACCTCATTAGCTTGTATGCAACCAATAATGCCGGCTATGGTTGGTATTACACCGCCATCTGCACAATTGGGGATTTGTGTTTCGTCAACTTTTGGGAATAAGTCGCGGTAATTGGGTGATCTGCTACCATCGGCGTTGGTTACATTCCAGACTGCAGCCTGGCCCTCAAATTGGTAAATAGCGCCGTAAACTAAGGGCTTACCTGCAATAACGCAAGCATCATTAATCAGGTAACGGGTTTCAAAATTATCAGTGCCGTCAATGATAATATCATATTGCTGGATAATATCTATGATATTATCAGAGGTTATTCTGACATCATGCGGCACAAGCGTAATGCCCGGATTTTGTTGTTTTAATTTTTGGCAGGCTACTATAACTTTCAGCTTGCCTACATCACTGGGTGTGTACAATACCTGGCGATGCAAATTACTGAGTGATACGGTGTCAAAATCCGCAATACCCAACACTCCTATTCCGGCCGCTGCCAGATATTGCGCAGAGGGGCAACCTAAACCACCCGCTCCGATGATCAATACCTTGGCCTGCCGTAAAGCCACTTGCGCATCCTTACCAAACCCCGGTAAAGCTATCTGGCAGCTGTATCGTATCAGATCGTTCTTCATTATATCAGGTAGAGGCGGTTATTTTTTGAATCTGTAGCTTTATCTTTTCAAAATCTTCAGGCGTATTAACGTTGGTTAATACACCTGCATTCAAAGGTTCTAAAATGGTGGTCTCACTGTTGATTAATACTTTGCGAGGACACGAATAGCCCTGCGCTAAGAAAGCCAACAAGACGGCGTAGCTCTTGGGCTCCCAAATAGTGATCAACGGCTCAGGGAAGCCATCAAAATCACTTTTGTAGGTAGTAGCGATAGCAGACGTATCTCTATTAGCTATCAAATGACTCAACGTTTGTGCATCAAGCAAGGGCAAATCGCAGGCAACAACTAACCAGGCGCTATCGGGCTGCGCTCTAAAAGCAGACAAGATTGCGCCGTAAGGGCCAAGATCAATAAAGGTATCGGGCAAGGTATTGTACCCCACCGCTATTTCAGATAGCTGTTCCGAACGGCATGATATAAAAACCTCATCACAATGCTGTTTCAACAAATCGGCAAGGTAATAGCGTTGCTCCTTTCCATGCCACTTAAAAGCGCCTTTATCCTGCCCCATCCTTATACTTTTGCCGCCGGCCAATACTAACCCGTTTAAAGCAGGTTTGACCTGTTGCATTTTGGTTTGGAGAAAGTTTATGATCTTATCTGTATCCTCAATTCTATAAATGGGGATCTGTTGCCAGTTTGGAATGGCTTCTTTTACAAAGTCAAACACATCATCTGCATCGGCCAATAAAAAAAGCGCTACATTGGTTAACTGCGCAACTCTTTTTTGAAGCGATGCCTTTTTGCTCTGTTGAATAACAACTACCTGTGCTTTTGCCGTATGGTGGTTACCGTTTGCCAAAACCAAGTCTGCATTTGCAAATTGCTGTAAAATATCTGTACGATTTTGCCCTTTACTGGTGTTAAACTGGTGAAAGTCTGTATGATTTGTGTACTCAAGCACAGCTCCACTCGCTAGCCGTCCGGCAGGCTGGCCGGCTTCATCGTCATGCGCTGCATCGGCATACGCGCACTTGTATTTTGGCGATAAAGCAGAAATGATGCGCTCAGCCAAAAGCTTGATATCGTCACAAGGCGCGCCGACTATAGCCCATTCATTACGACCAAAGTTGCCGGTGGCCGGTCTTGTTAGCTTGCTATGCTTCTTATGTTCTTTTGAAGTCACGCTTCCCTCCGGTTTTGGCTATCAGTTTGGTTTCTTTGATCACAATATCGTGGCTCAAGGCCTTGCACATGTCATAAATGGTTAAAGCCGCTATACTAGCGCCAACCAGGGCTTCCATTTCTATCCCGGTTTTTGCTGTGATGGACGCGGTGCAATCAATTACCACTTCCTGCTGTTGGTTAATGCTGATATTGATGTTACAGTTATCTAATCCCAATGGGTGGCAAAGCGGAATAAGGTCGCCGGTTTTTTTTGCAGCCATAATGCCTGCTATTACTGCGATCTGAAATACAGAACCCTTTTTGGTCTGCAGATCGCCGTCAACAAGCTGAGCCATAACTTCATTAGGCAATGAAACTATGCTGCGCGCCGTGGCAGTACGGTGCGTTATCGCTTTTGCCGATACATCAACCATGGTTGCTTTGCCTGCGTTATCCAGATGACTAAACCCGCCCATTATTGTAATTGATTAAATAAGTAAACCCTGTAAACTTCGCCTTTTTTAAATTCATTGATTTCTGAGGGAAGTTCCATAAAAGCGTCTGTGTCTGCTAAGTTAGCGAAATCGCCAGAACCATTACCTGCAAGTGGTGTAGCCAAAAGCTGTCCCTGACCGGTAAACTGCAGCTTTACCTGCAAATAATAAGCAAGCTGTGGCTCAAAGGTTAAATCGCTTTCTAAAACCGCAAAAATCGGTTTGCTTTCTTCCTTCCCTAAGGATGCATTTAGCCATGGGACAAAATACCGCTGCGTACACATAAACGTAGCAACCGGGTTGCCAGGAAAAGCAAACACCACCACCCCATTATCATGCTTGCCAAACCAAAATGGTTTGCCGGGTCGTTGTTGTACCTTATGAAATATTTGTTGCACCCGTAGTGCCGCCAATGCCTGCGGGATATGGTCGAACTTACCCATAGATATTCCGCCGCTCATTAGTATCACATCATAATTTTGCAGGCAAATAGCTAAGTGGTGTTGGATAACTTCCGGATCATCGGGAATATTTATCAACGACGCCTTTATACCCTCCCGTGCCAATATCGCCTGTACCATGTAATTGTTCGACCGTCTGATTTGATAAGGTGATGGCGTAGCAGCAACTTCCACTAATTCATCGCCCGATGATATGATTACTACTCTTGGCAATCTTTTCACCCGCAATTCGGCTTCGCCTACCGATGCAATTAAACTGATCACTGCCGGCGTTATAGTAGTACCGGGGCTTAACAACAAGTCGCCCTGTTTTTTGTCTGTACCTTTTAAGTGCAGGTTTTGCCCTTTTTTAACATTGGCAGCCAATACAGTAGCAATGCCCTCTTTTATTTCAATGTCCTCGTACCTGATTATTGTATCAACCGCTTCCGGCATTGCTGCGCCGGTCATTATTTCAACGCACTGATCTTCACTATTTATTTCAATAGGATTGGCGCCGGCTGCTTGGGTACCTTTGATGGCGAATGACCTTGTGCCATTTTCAAAAGCACTATAGTTGATGGCGATACCATCCATGGTAACCCGGTTAAAGGCAGGCAGATCGCGGTCGGCTTTTATAGTTTCGGCCAGTACCCGACCAAGAGCTTCATCAAACATGACGATCTCTGCGCCATAGTCTCGGGTATTTTCTAGTATTAGGCCTTCGGCTTCTTTAACCGTTATCATAGTATGTTATTTGTATAGAGGCAAACGTTTGCGTCTATTGGTTACAGCTGGGACTATCCCCCAATGGTAGCCATAGACTCATGGATACCTGTCTTCTCAACCCTTAATCGTTCGGCCTCCCAGCCGTCAGCTACACGATGGCTAAATGCGTTTAATAAAGATGCTTTAATTTCATCATCACTTAAGCCGGCCCGCATTAAATCCCTAATATTCAATACACCATCATCATACAGGCAATTCTTTAACGTGCCCTGCGGCGTTATGCGGATACGGTTACAAGTACCACAAAAGGTACGCGAGTAGGCGGCGATAATGCCGATACTACCTTTATGCCCCGGAATTTGGTAGTTATAGGATGTTGAATAGGCAGGGTCACGCACCTTTTTGATGGTGGGATAACTTGCCTGTATCTCGTTCAAAATCCTTACATGATCCCAATTTAAGCCACGATAGGTATGGTCGTCGCCATTAAAAGGCATTTCTTCAATAAAGCGGACACTAACTGGCATGTCTTTGGTAAGTTCAACCAACGGAATAATATCCTGCGTGTTTCTGCCATCCATTACCACCGCATTGATCTTAACTTCAAAATCGTGCTTCAGCAATTCGTCCAGCGTGTTCATTACATCAGCAAACTCATCGCGGCGGGTAATGGCAAAAAAGCGATTGGGGTCTAAGGTATCTAAACTCAGGTTTACCGATTTAATGCCTAATGCCTTCATTTGCGCCACATACGGTGCAGTTAATACCCCATTGGTAGTTATAGTCAGTTCTTTTAAACCAACTAATTGCGACAGCCCGGTTAGCAGGTGCATAATATCCTTACGCACAAATGGCTCCCCGCCGGTAATGCGAATCTTGTCAATACCCATGTTAACCAGGAACTCGCTTGCATGCAGCATTTCCTCGTAGGTCATTAGTTCCGCGCGTGACAGCCAATTCAGGCCCTCCTCAGGCATGCAATAAAAGCACCGCAAATTGCATCTGTCGGTTACCGCCAGGCGCATGTAGTTAATAATTCTGCCGTGATTATCTATAAGCACTAATATCCTTTTTTGATGAGGATAAAGTTAACATAAGCAACCGACAAATAAATATCATAAAATGCTACCTATGCCGAAAATTTGTAGGTGGTTTTAGTACTATACACCTCGCCCGGTTTCAACACAGTTGACGGAAACGAAGGTTGATTAGGCGAATCGGGAAAATGATGTGTCTCTAAAGCAAAACCCGTACGCGGAGTGTCTTTTACGCCACCACGGGCAATGTTGGTTCCCATCATGTAATTGCCGGTATAAAACTGCATACCGGGCTGGTCTGTAAAAACCTCGAGCTTAATTCCGGTCTGGTCGCCAGTAACCGTTGCAACCGGCACGTGTTCTGCATGCTTGTTTAATACATAGTTATGGTCGTAACCGTTGGCAATTTTCAACTGTGCGTTATCAGCATTAATGCGTTTATTTATTCGTTCAGGATTAGTAAAATCAAACGGGGTACCTTTTACGGGCGCAATTTCGCCGGTTGGTATCATAGTTTTATAAATAGGTGTATACTTATCTGCAGCTATTTGCACTACGTGAAATAGCACATCACCGTTAGCCTCGCCATTTAAATTAAAATAGGCATGGTTGGTTAAATTAACAATTGTCGTTCTATCAGTTGTAGCGTGATAATCTATCGTCAGCTCGTTATTATCGCTTAACGCGTAGGTTACTTTTACATTCAAATTGCCAGGATAACCTTCGTCGCCATGCTCAGATAACAGTTCTAACTCCACTTTTTGGTCGTCAATTTGCTTACCATTCCAAACTTTATGGCTAAAGTTTTCTTTACCGCCATGCAGGCTATTGGGGCCATTGTTTATAGGTAAAGTATACTTTACACCATCTAATGTAAATTTACCTTTAGCTATTCGGTTAGCGTATCTGCCAATAGTAGCGCCATAATAGCTCTGCTGCGTAGCCAATCCCTCAATGTTGTCAAATCCTAAAGTCACGCTGGTTAAACGGCCTTTTCTGTCCATAACCCAAACGCCAACCAAGTATGCACCGTAGTTGGTAACAGCTACTTGCATGCCATTTTTATTTTTAAGGTGATACAATTCTACAGGCAGGCCGCCAATTTTACGTGCAAAGGCTGATGCCTGCGGTACTGTTATACTTAATGGATTGTAGATCATAACTTATAAATTAAAACATCTCCGGCTGCACAACTGCCGAGTCGCATATATATGTCGGTACTATGCCTGACGCGGTGACTCTTGTATCAACATCCTTAGGTAGCGTATTGCCGGATAGCACCAAAACGGTATCAAGACCAAATTTATTGCCACCCAATATATCGGTTTGCAAAGTATCGCCTACCATCACTATCTCTTTTTTACTGATAGGCCGATGATCGCGGATCAGATCATAAGCAAACATAAACATCTGCGAGTCCGGCTTACCAAAGCGGATAAACTTTTTGCCTACAATGTTTTCTACCATCATAGCTAAACCACCAACAGCAACAGACAGGTCATGTATAGTAACCGGGTACGCATGGTCTGTGTTTGCAACTATAGCTGGTATAGTACGTTTACGCATTAAATTGATGGCTTTATTAAGGCCATCTTTCCAGTCAAAACCTTCGTCATCTAAAAACAACAAGGCTTTAATTTTATCCATGTTGCTTTCGTTCACCTCGTTGATAGGTATCGGGTGCAAGCCAAGGCTTTCAATATAATGAGCAGATCCCTCAGTACCCAAATAAGCAACCATGCCATCCGGAACCTTAAGATACAGATATTCTTTAGTTAACATCCCTGATGATATGATCCTATCGGGAGTAATAGCATGCAGGCCCATTTTGTGGTATGACGATGCCAGTTGTACCGGGCTGCGCGATGCATCGTTGGTTACAATGTAGTATTCCTTTTTTTGCTGGGCCAGGTATTCAAAAGTACGCTCAATGCCGGGCACTAAGCCCTGGTAATTTTTAAGCACCCCAAAGGCATCAAAAAAGATAACGTTATACTTGTCAATTATAGCTTTAAAGTTATCTATGCGCTTCATATAGTGGGTTGAGCCTGGTAAAAAAGTGTATTTAATTCTAACAGATTAGCTATTCAAATGTAATTCATAGTCGCTAAATACCACTAACCTGGATGTGTTATCACAGATCAGCTTAAATTCAAAGCTTTTATAATTTTATCAGCATCGAAATCTCTGTCGACGGATGGCAGATACAGATCAAAAGCCTCGGCTTGTAGCTTTTTAGCATATTGATCGCTAAAAAAGTATTTACCGTCTTTTATCACATAATTTAATATAAAAAAGCGATAAGCTTCTTTCAAGAATCTTATCTCGTTAGCCGTTAATGGATTTACTTCATGATACTCTTGTAAAAACATGATAAAGCGTTCTTCCATCAAGGTTTTTATACCATAACTAAATACGGTGCGGTCGCCAACATCAGATACTACCCTGCTCAGGAAATAAAAATCCAGGATCCGGTAACTCATCCTGAACCAATCGTAATCCCAACGCGAATAAAGGTTCAAATTTTGATCAACCGAAAAATTACCAATATTCCAGTCGATAAAAACCGGGATGATCTCAAACGAGCTCATGTTGTATTTAGAACGGTTACGCAAAAAAGTTTCACAGTGAAATCGCAAAAAGTCTACCTGCATAGCCGAGCCAAACTTTTTCTCGTTGATCTCTAGCTGATGCATCAGCGAGTAAATATCTGTCCGTAGGGTCTTTGATGACTTTGGCAGAACGCTCTTAACGCGACTGCAGGCCTTGTGAAACTTCCCTACTTGCTGTCCCAACTTCCTGATGTGGTCTTCGTCTAAACGGCGGGGCATACGGTCAAATATGCGGGTGGGGTTGTAAAATACTACCCAGGCGTCGTCTTGCTTAAATTTATAGTGGTAAATATATACCCGGTTATTTTTTAACAGAGATTTCGACAGAAAATTCTCGAACGGATAAAGCAGGTTATTTGACACCGCTTGTATAATGCGATGATCTTCTTTAAAATGCTCAAACTTACCAAAATGCGATAGCTTGGCAATAACAATATCATCATCGGTAAAAGTTACCTTAAATACCCGATTTGTTGATACCATCGCACTGATGTCTTCAATCGCTTTTATGGTTTTTGAAGCGTCGTAGCCTTCCCACGCTTTTTGTATGATTACAGGATAGTCCATTCGGTTTATAAATTCAACGGACCGCAAAGATATGATAGAAATTATTTACTATGGATGATTTTTTAATTATCCTTTGTGCCTGGTATTGCAAAGGCCACATAAGCATCGCCGGAGCGTGTGCCTAACTTGCCACCGCCGCAAGCTATTATCAAATATTTTTTACCATGCACCTGGTAAATACTTGGGGTTGCAAACCCCGCCGCCGGCAGTTTTGCTTCCCAGAGCAGTTTGCCGTTCCGTTTATCAAAAGCGCGAATCTTTTCGTCCCTGGTAGCTGCTATAAATACCAACCCTCCTGCGGTAACTACCGGGCCCCCATAATTTTCTGTCCCGGTTATCGGGTAACCTTGCTTGCTTAGATTTTCGTCTTCGCCCAAAGGGATCTTCCAGGCAATTTTACCGGTATTTAGGTTGATCGCATTAAGCGTACCCCAGGGCGGCGATATGGCGGGCAGCCCCTCTTTGGTTAAAAACTTATTGTAACCCGTCATCTGGTACGGCAAATCAAGATAAGGATCAAGCGGTGCCGGGCTGGTAAATTTGCGCTCACCCTCTTTTTGGTTACTCGTAACAAAGGCGATAACAGCCTCCCGCTCTTGCTTGCCCAGCTCCTTAAATGCAGGCATCATTCGCCTGCCGGTTTCCAGCAAACCCATAATTTGTTCGGCGGTATATTTTTTCTCTATGCCGATTAGTGTCGGGTTATTACCAGACCCTTCCCTGTTCTGTCCGTGGCAGCTCATACAATTCTTAGCAAATAGTCGCTCGCCTGCTGTGGCAAAGCTTTCCACTTTACCAGGCGCCTTTGGTGCGTCTATCATGGTCAATATCCACGGCACCTCGTTAGCGTTGATGTAAAGCAAACCGGTTTGCGGGTCGTAAGCCGGGCCGCCCCACTCGGGGCCACCATCAAAACCGGGGAAGATCACTGAGGGCTGTTTACCAGGGGGCAAAAACATATTGCCGTAACGATAGCTTTTTAAACGCCCGAGCACCTCTACTTTTGATTGTTCTGAGATATATGGATTAATGTCTTTCTCTGTAAAGTTTTGGCGCACAAAAGGCTCGGGCAATGTAGGGAATGGCTGTGTGGGCCAAACTTTTTCGCCATCCAATTCGCTGGTGGTTGGCACCGGTTTTTCTTTGACGGGGTACAGCGACTTCCCTGTAACCCTGTCCAATATAAAGAGAAACCCATGTTTGGTGGGTTGAGCCACCGCGTCTATCAGTTTACCATTTCGCCTAATAGTAACCAATGCAGGCGCGGTAGGCAGATCCTTATCCCAAAGGTCATGATGAATTACCTGGTAATGCCACTTTAACTTACCCGTGGCAGCGTCAAGCGCCAGCAAGCTATTGGCGAAAAGCCCTTTACCCTTACGCTTACCGCCATAAAAATCGAACGATGCCGAGCCTGTTGGCGCATATATTATACCGCGTTTCTCGTCCATGCTAAAACCCGCCCAACAGTTGGCGCCGCCTATGTATTTCCAGGCATCCTTATCTTCCCAGGTATTATAGCCAAACTCGCCGGGGTGCGGTATAGTGTGAAATATCCAGCGCAGTTTGCCCGTACGCACATCAAATGCGCGGACACTGCCGGGGGCGGCATTAGCGCTTTCGTTAACGCGGCTGCCTAAAATGTACAGGTCCCTATAAATTATGCCGGGCGTGGTACCGGCAACATACCAATTTTTGTTGTTCAGCTCCAGGTTGTCATGCAAATCAATGGCCCCATCCTTGCCGAAGCTCTTTACCAGCCGCCCGGTTTGGGCGTTAACTGCATATAAGTTTGAGCCGGCACAATATAAGATCCGCTTATCGGCACCACTTTGCCAGTATGTTACGCCGCGGTTATTATTTATGCCAAGGTTTTCTTTTTTAGCCAGCTGATCTTCGGCGTTGAATTTCCACTTTAGAACACCGGTAGACGCGTTTAAAGCCACCAGACTTAAACGCGGCGTAGTGCCGTATAAAACACCATCGACAATAATAGGGTTGCATTGTATTTGCGACCCGCCCCTGGCATCGGCATCTTCGGTATGGTAGGTCCAGGCCACCTGTAACTGCTTAACGTTTTTAGTATTAACTTGCTTTAGCGCCGAGTACCTGATAAATTTTTTTGAACCGCCATAAACTTCCCAGGTTGTGTTTTGGGTTGATTGCGCTTTTGCGCTGCATAAATTTGCAAGCACAGCAAAAACTAACAAATAAGGTTTAACCTGCTGAGTAAAGCGCATTTATACGGGATAACAGTTTTAAATTATCTCAAAGTATCGTTTAAGCTCCCAATCGGTCACACTTTTGGCAAATTGCTTGCACTCCCACAAACGGGTTTGCGTAAAGTGGTCAACAAAATCATCGCCAAATAACTCTTTAGCCACTGTCGAATTTTTCATATCCATAGCTGCCTCAAACAAATTAGGCCTGATGCTGCCATTGGCCATATTTAGATAACCATTGCCTGTAGTCGGCGGCACATCAAGGCTCAATTTGTGCTTAATACCATAAAGGCCAGAAGCTAAAGCCGCCGCCATAACCAAATATGGATTAGTATCAGCGCCCGGGATGCGTGTTTCTAAACGGGTATATCCTTTCGACGAATTGATCACCCTGAACGCAGTTGTACGGTTCTCTACCGCCCAGGTAATGGTCGTTGGCGCCCAGGCACCCTCAACCAAACGTTTAAAGCTATTAATGGTAGGCGCATACATTGGTAAAATATGCGGCAGGCAATACATTTGGCCCGCAAGGTATTGTTTATGCAACTCGCTCATTTTAAGCTGGTCGGCATCATTATGGAATAGATTTTCCGTCTGATCTTTGCTCCAGAGGCTTTGGTGTACGTGGCCGCCGCAACCAGGCAGGCTCTCGTTCCATTTAGCCATAAAGCTGGCCATAATACCATGCTGATAAGCTATCTCTTTAACAGCGGTTTTAAATAACGCGGCACGGTCGGCAGCCTCTAAAACATGACTGTGCATAATAGCGCCTTCATATACACCCGGACCTGTTTCTGTATGGAAACCTTCTAAAGGCACATTAAACTCTGCCAGTTGATCTACTAAACGATCGCAAAAATCAGCGTTCTCTGAGGTACGTAGTATAGAATACCCAAACATCCCCGGTGTAAGCGGCTCCAGGTTGGTAAAGCTTTTATCCTGCAGGCTCTGCGGCGTTTCACGGAAATTGAACCATTCAAACTCCTGCGCAAACTCGGGGTGATAACCTAAATCTTCGCATTCTTTAGTAATGCGCTTAAGTAAGCTACGTGGGCAGGCAGAAAGCCCCTTGCCGTCGGCATCGCTAAAATCTCCTATAAAAAATGGAATATCATCCTGCCATGGCACAGTGCGGAACGTTGATAAATCAATATGGCAGGCTTTATCCGGGTAACCTGTGTGCCAGCCGGTAAGTTTAACATCGTCATAAACAACATCGCTGCTATCCCAGCCAAAAACCACATCGCAAAAACCATAACCACTTTTTAATCCGTCTAAAAACTTTTTAGTGTGAATGATCTTTCCGCGCAATACACCGTCGATATCTGCGAAGGCAAATTTTACCTTTTGTATATTGTTTTCTTGAAGATATGCAGTAATTTGATGTTCGTTCATGGGTGTAGGTAATTTCATTTCAATATTAAGCAAGATAGGCAACCTAACCTAAAATTTATACGATAAATATGATAAATGACCTTTTGTTTGTGTACGGCACATTACTAAACACCGACAACGAATTTGCCCGCTATTTAAAAAGCAACGCTAAGTTTCACGGCGCCGGGAAATTTATAGGGAGACTATATGACATTGGAGAGTATCCTGGCGCTACAACCGGCACAACCCAGGATTACGAAATAAAAGGAGACATATACCAGTTAACGTCCTTTAACGCCTTGGTAATTCTTGACAATTATGAAGGCTATGGTGCCGATCAGGATCAGCCAAATTTATATATCCGTGAGCTTTTACCTGTAAAAACCACCGCAGGTATCGTTGATTGCTGGATTTATTTATATAATCTGCCAGTTGATGGTTTGGTGGAGATTAAGGGTGGAGATTATCAAACCTACCTGAAACAAAAATAGCGATGGGATTACCCATCGCTATTAAATTATATCTGTTTAGCTGAAATTAAACTACAGCAGTTTTTACAGTTTTGATGATCACTGCAGCTACTTTATATGGATCGGCAGCCGAGTTAGGGCGACGATCTTCTAAATAACCACTCCATTGGTGATCTACAACGTAAAGTGGGATACGGATAGAAGCACCACGATCTGATACCCCATAGCTAAAGTCGTGGATTGAAGCAGTTTCGTGTTTACCTGTTAAACGTTGATCGTTGTCAGCACCATATACAGCAATACACTCAGCAACAGCTGGACGGAAAGACTCGCAAACAGCTTTAAATTTCTCTTCGCTGTTAGCAGTACGCAATAATGTGTTTGAGAAGTTAGCGTGCATACCAGAACCGTTCCAGTCTAATGTACCTAACGGTTTGCAATGCCAGTTAATTGAGATTCCGTATTTCTCGCCTATTCTTTCTAGTAAATAACGCGCAACCCAAATCTGGTCACCAGCTTCTTTAGCGCCTTTAGCGAAGATCTGGAATTCCCACTGACCGGCAGCAACCTCCGCGTTGATACCTTCAACATTTAAGCCAGCCTCTAAACATACGTCTAAGTGCTCTTCAACAATTTCGCGACCATATGCATTGTTAGCACCCACTGAACAGTAGTAAGGGCCTTGTGGTGCAGGCCAACCTACTTGCGGGAAACCTAGTGGTTTGTTGGTAGCAGGGTCCCAAAGGAAATATTCTTGCTCAAAACCAAACCAAAAATCGTTATCATCATCCTCAATAAGCGCACGGCCGTTTGACTCATGTGGCTGACCTTTAGAATCTAAAACTTCGCACATTACTAAGAATGCGTCTTTTCTTCCCGGATCAGGGCAAGTAAAAACTGGTTTTAAGATACAATCTGATGAACCACCTGGTGCCTGCTCGGTAGATGAACCGTCAAAGCTCCAGTTCTCAAGATCTTCAACTTTACCGCTAAATGATTTTACAATTTTTGTTTTGCTACGCAGGCTTTGTGTCGGTTTGTAACCATCAAGCCAGATGTACTCGAGTTTAGTTGCCATGTTTTAACTTAAATTTATATTGTTTGATTTGGATTATACTTTTTAGCTTGTTAACTACTAATATGGTAGCAAATTTATAATAACATTTCTATTTTCTATAAAATTTGTCAAAAAAAGTTGAAAAAAGTTCAAATTGTCACAATAAAATCTTTTAACAAACATAAATAATTCAAAAAAGGGTAGTAAAAACGCCATTTATTGGCCTTTTTGTAAATTCGAGACAATTATCCGACAGTAGAAATACCAAATTCGTAATTATTTAACCGGGCAGATAAAATTATTACAAAAGGGAAAACAGATGTCGCCGTTTTCTAATATTCAGCTAAAAGTGACAATTATGCCTAAACTTTAGGCATTTTTTATTAAAATTGCGCACAATTAATCTTTCTAATTATCAATTTATTATGATGCAGGCAATACCTTGGTATAACGGGTATCATAACCTATAAATCAACGCTATGAAAATTACAGTAATTGGTGCCGGAGCAGTTGGCGCTACATGTGCGGACAACATCGCAAGAAAAGAACTGGCCGAAGAGCTAATTTTATTAGACATCCGCGAGGGTTTTGCCGAAGGTAAGGCTATCGACATGATGCAAACCTCTGCCCTGTTAGAGTTTGACACTAAAATTAAAGGTGTCACTAACGACTATGCTGCAACTGCCGACTCGGAAGTTGTTGTTATCACATCGGGCCTGCCACGTAAACCGGGTATGACCCGCGAGGAATTGATTGGCACCAACGCCGGTATTGTAAAGAGCGTTACAGAAAACGTTTTAAAATACTCGCCAAACACCATCATCATTGTGGTATCAAACCCAATGGATACTATGAACTACTTAACACTGAAAACTTCGGGCTTACCTAAAAATCGTATTTTAGGTATGGGTGGCGCGTTAGATTCAGCCCGTTTTAAATATTACCTGAGCCAGGAATTAGGCTGCTCGCCGGCTGATTTGAACGCTGTAGTAATTGGCGGCCACGGTGATACCACCATGATTCCGTTAATTAAACACGCAACCTGGAACAGCACCCCAGTTACACAGTTTTTAAGCGAAGAGCAGCAAGACAAAATTGTTAAAGCTACTATGGTTGGCGGTGCTACTTTAACCGGTTTAATCGGCACGTCTGCATGGTATGCACCGGGTGCTGGTACCGCGTTTATGGTTGAAGCTATTGTTCGCGATCAGAAAAAACTGTTATCATGCGGTGTGGCTCTTGAGGGCGAATACGGCCAAAGCGATATCTCATTGGTTGTTCCTGTGGTATTAGGTAAAAACGGTTGGGAAAAAATAGTTGATTACAAAATATCTGCCGACGAACAAGCTACCTTTAATAAAAGCGCTGACGCGGTACGTGCAATGAACCAGGTATTGGTTGATAGCAAGTTTATATAAACAGCTATTATAAATAAGTATAAGGTCCCGGTAATACTGCCGGGACCTTTTTTTGTGCCCTTATTAAACCTTACCTTGTATATTTACTCTTACTGATACAATTTTAAACGACATGAAAAAATTACTATTAATAGCAGGTTTACTGACCGGGTCAGCTTTATTTGCAAACGCACAGCTACTAGATAAATCGCCAGAGAAGCGGGTGAACCATCAGATGAAGGCATTAGAGAAAAATTTAAAGCTTGATGCCAGCCAGTCTGAAAAGATCACAAACATATTAACCGCCAGAGCGGGCAAAGTTGATAGCCTAAAAGCCAATAACGCCGATAAAAAGGCTAACAGAAAAGCTTTGAAGGCATTGGCTCAAACATCCGAAGAAAAGATCAACAGCGTATTGACGGCTGATCAGCAAAAAAGCTACGCCAAACTAAAAGAAACCAGGAAAGCTAAAGCCAAAAAGCAAGGCAACGCTGCAATGGACGAACCAAGCATAAAATCGTAATAAAAATGCCTTCCGAAAACCGGGAGGCATTTTTATTTATAAACTGTTGAGTCGCCGTTGTTTTCTATCCTCATCGGGGTCAACCTTGCAGGGCATCAGCTTTATTTGGGTGATATAAGCTTCGGGCAGCCCCGCGTCTGTAGCCAGCTTCAATATTTTAGTATGATACCAATCATAGGGCAATAAGTGAGTGGTAAGCGCATGCGGCTGTGTTACAAAAACTTCGGCATGGTACATATTGTCAAAACTGTCAAAACATAACACGGTTTCAAGTTTAAAGTTACTGCTCCAGGTGGGGTCATAAAAATCGCCGCGCTCTTCATCATCCAGTTCAATCAATACGCCCCAAACCATGGCGTCGGGTTCATAAGATTTTACGACATTAGCTTTCGCCGACTCGTCTTCACCGTTGCTGTTAAACACCAAATTATAGCCGGGCAATTTAGCAACACCAATTTTTTTGGCAGACGGAACGGTCTTTGCAAACTTGTCCACGTTCATGTTGCCAGCGTATGCAAATAGTATCATAAGTGTTTTAATAGATGGTAACTATTAAACGCACGTTACTACGACATTGTTATACTGCTTATTAGCTATACGAGTTTCAGTTCAACTTTTTTACCGGTTTTTACTGCCAAGTATATCGCATCAATTATTTTCAAATCTCTTACCGCCTCATTGCCATCTACCGGGACAATTGGCTGTTTGCCGTTTAGTATAATTTCAGAAAATTCGTCCATCTGTACGGTTTGATGGGTGGTTACAGGCTGGGTAAGCTCCCCTTTATGGGTACGCCCTTTTATTGGCCCATAACCCGTTGATGGTAACATTTCGGCCCAGCCCCTGTCGCCGTCAAGGAAAAACTTATCGAGGTTATTCATAGTATAGGTAGACAGACATGACGCAACAGCGCCGCTAGGGAACCCAAATTGAAATTGGATGGTCTCATCGACACCCTCTTTAAATCTAATAGGGTCTGTTTTGGTTTCCTGGGCAGTTACCCATATTGGGTCCTCGCCTACCATGTATCGCGCGCCATTGATGGCATATATACCGATATCCATCAAGGAACCGCCGCCGGCCAGCTCTTTGTTTAGCCGCCATTGCTTTGGGTCGCCAATATTAAATCCGCACAAGCCCTGAAAGAACCTGATCTTGCCAAAATCGCCAGCCTTACGCATCCGTATAACCTCTAATGTTTTTGGCTCAAAGTGCATACGGTAGCCTACCAGTAGCTTCACCCCTGCCTTATTACAGGCATCAACCATCTCTTGCCCTTGTTTAGCATTGAGCGCCATAGGCTTTTCGCAAATTACATGCTTACCTGCTTTGGCTATCCGCAGCGCCTGGTCATGGTGCAGCGCGTTTGGGGTTGTTATGTATATAGCATCAATATCGGGGTTGTTTTTTACCTCATCAAAGGTTTGATAGTTGTAACAGTTTTTAGCGGGTATGGCAAAACTATCCTGCCAATTGGTTAACTTTTTGGGGGTGCCGCTTATGGCGCCTACCAGTTTAGCTTTAGTACAATATTGCATGGCACCTGCAACACGGGTACCATAACCGCCTAAACCCATAATGGCCACGCGCAATACCGGGCCATCGTAAACATCATGTGGTGCTGCATTACCATTAGCCCATGTTTTAACTGATGCCAATTGCAAGGCAACTGCCGACAGCCCTACCTTCTGCAGAAATTTGCGACGTGAATTCATAAAGATTTTTATTGGTTTATATACTAAAGGTAATCAATTAAATAAAGTTTTGGGGTTGGAAATAAATTTGTCGAGCGGGGTAATTTGTGACGGCCTAATAGCCAATTCAATCTTAAAATTCCAAAATTAGCAAAGCTACACCACAAACGCCAAATCACCCAAATTAGCCAGCAATTTAAAAACGTTATGTATTAAATTAATCCACAGGTATTCAAGTATCCTTTAGCTATAAGCATTTATCTTTGAGCATTCGGGTTTATCACAACATAACATGGACGATTTTTTAGCTGCCAGATCGCAAATGGCCCTATCACTGGGCTTTCATATTATTTATTCTTGTATTGGTATGGTTATGCCAGTATTTATGGCCATATCGCATTATAAATATATCAAAACCAAAAATCCGGTTTATAAAAACATCACCCAGGCCTGGAGCAAGGGCGTGGCAATATTCTTTGCCACCGGCGCGGTATCGGGCACCATGCTTTCGTTTGAGTTGGGTTTGCTATGGCCTAAATTTATGGAGCATGCAGGCCCAATATTTGGAATGCCCTTTTCGTTAGAAGGTATCGCCTTTTTTATTGAGGCAATAGCGCTGGGTTTCTTTCTATACGGCTGGAACAGGTTTAACAAATGGTTTCACTGGTTCACAGGCGTATTGGTGGGTGTAAGCGGTATTCTATCAGGGATATTGGTAGTGTCGGCTAATGCCTGGATGAACAGCCCTTCGGGCTTTGATTATATCAATGGCAAATACACCAACATAGATCCTGTAAAGGCCATGTTTAACGACGCCTGGTTCTCAGAGTCGCTGCACATGACAATTGCTGCATTCGCCGCCACCGGTTTTGCGGTTGCGGGTATCCACGCGCTGATGATCTACCGCAAGCAGAACATTCTCTTTCATACCAAATCTTTCAAGATCGCTATTATTTTTGGTTCGATAGCTGCCATCTTGCAGCCGCTGAGTGGCGATATATCTGCAAAGCACGCTGCCAAACGGCAGCCGGCTAAACTGGCAGCCATGGAAGCTTACTTTCATACGCAGGAATACGCGCCTTTAATTATTGGTGGAATACCTGATACAGTAGCTAAAAAAGTAAACTACGGTATTGAAATACCGGGCATGTTAAGCTTTTTAGTGCATGACAATTTTAAACAGGAGGTTAAGGCTTTAGATACCATCCCTTTTAAAAACCAACCAAACGTAGCAATTACACACTACGCGTTCCAATTAATGGTAGGCTTGGGGATGATTATGATGGCAATGGGCGCGCTTTACCTTATTGCTACGCTTAAAATGCGCCAATGGTTGAATAAAGGCTGGTTTTTAAAGCTGTATGTTTTTGGCACCCCGCTGGGTTTTATCGCGCTTGAAGCAGGTTGGACAGTGACCGAAGTTGGCCGCCAACCCTGGATCATCCAGGACGTTATGCGCACCGCCGATGCAGTTACTCCTATGCCGGGCATTCAGTACTCCTTTTACCTTTTTAGCTTCATATATTTTACGCTGAGCCTTGCCGTTATATTTTTACTGCAACGGCAAATTAAAATGGTACCGGAGCTTTATGATAAATAATAGCGATTGTTGCCAGGCATGAAGCACTGACAAAAAAAATAACTAATCAACTTAAAATGCTAACAGTAGTTATCATCTTCTTAGCCTTAGCTATCCTGCTTTACTTCTTGCTGGGTGGTGCTGATTTTGGCGCGGGCATTATTGAGCTTTTTACATCACGCCGCAATAAGGAACGCACGCGTGCAACCATGTACCAGGCTATTGGGCCCATATGGGAGGCTAACCACATGTGGGTTATCATAGCCGTGGTGATATTATTTGTGGGTTTCCCGGAAATTTACAGTAAAATGTGCACTTACCTACACATCCCCATATTGGCGCTGCTTTTAGGCATTATAGCCCGCGGCACCGCCTTTACGTTTAGAAACTACGATGCCATTAAGGGTGAGCGTACACAGGCGCTTTACAACAGCATATTTGTGTACTCCAGCTTTTTAACGCCCCTGTTTTTGGGCATCATTGCAGGCAGCGCCATTTCGCGGAAAATTGATTTTGAAGCTACCGATTTTATGACTGCTTACATTTATAGTTGGTGCAACTGGTTTAGTATTGCGGTGGGTTTATTTACAGTTGCCTTATGTGGATTTTTAGCGGCTATTTACCTTGTAGGCGAAGCTACCGAAGAGAATGAGGTGAAACGCTTTATCCGCAAGGCTAAGGTGCTTAACGCGGTAGCTGTTTTTTGTGGGGGATTAGTTTTTGTGGCCGCCGAGACCAGCGGCATCCCCATGGCCCAATGGATTTTTGGTAATGTGGTGAGTCTGTCTGCAGTTATGGCGGCTTCTGCATCATTGGTATTGTTATGGATTGTGGTAGCCGGCGGACACCGCCAATTACCCCGAATTTTTGCGGCTTTCCAGGTAAGTATGATACTATTATCTGTTGGTTTTACGCATTTTCCTAACTTTTTAATGGAAAAAAACGGTCATAATTTATCATTAATAAGCACCCACGCCAATATGAAAACTATCGAAACGCTGGGTACTGCATTATTACTGGGCAGCTTGTTTATATTACCTGCTTTAGGGTATCTGTATTATAGTTTCCGGGGCAGGCAAAACGAGCAGCATTAAAAACTTAAAAGCTGCGGTTGTTTTGCAATTTAAGGCAAGCAATTGGCACCGTTATTTGGTGACTTGCAACTTGTGACTTGTCCTGAAATAGGTTTACACATTAAAGTGTAAACGATGAACAAAATTAAAGAAGAAAAGATCATTGAGGATCATTTAAGCGAAGGCATAA